>JAOZLO010000015.1:10357-17414 GCA_029934775.1 Desulfocapsaceae bacterium | reverse complement strand
ACCCGTAGGGTAGTCTGTTTTCTCTGTGCTCTCTGTGGTGAGGACTATGGTATTTGGGTTGCGGACAAAGTCCGCTTTAGTTACTTCTCCATATAGGGGCCCAGAATCATATCTTTATACCCCTTTCCAGCAGGAATCCTCGGATAGAGCATTTCATCAACATCGGTCATAACCTCAAGGAATGAAGGTCCATCCGCGCTAATAAATTCCTCCAGCCCCTTTTTCAAATCAGTTCGTTCCTCAACCCGCCGATGGAACTTGAACCCCATTTCTCCAGCTACATTGGCAAAATTTGCCGACGTATTTTTTTTAGTCCCCACGTAATTTCCACCATACATGAGATCCTGAATGTTTCTCACCATGCAGTCACCGTGATTATTTAACAGAAGCACTTTTACCGGCAGTTGATATTTCCCAATGGTACAGAGTTCACCAAAGTTCATGAGTAGACCACCATCACCATCTATAGCAATCACAGTGCTGTCAGGGTTGGCGTATTGTGCACCTACTGCCGACGGCAGAGAAAAACCCATGGTTCCATAGCCACCTGACGTTACAAATGATTTTGGCGACGGGGTGATCAAATACTGAGCGGCAAACATCTGATGATTGCCAACTCCAGTGGTAATTTTGCACTTATCGGTGATATAACCCGACAGTAACTCCATAACTTCCGACTGTAATATATTTTTTGCTTCCCTGTTAAAGTTCAACTTATAATCTTGCTTCAACTGCCGGGTATGCTCCTGCCATTCACCAATATCCAGCTCTATGTCGTGATCCTCGGCATACTTGAGTAAATCGTCAAGAGCTGTCTCCGCTTTTCCGATAAAAGAGAACTTTGGGCTGCGGGCAAAACGTACTTCCTGAACTTTTGCAGGATTGATATCAAAGTAGGCAATATCAGCATCCAGTCCAGATTCACCAACCTTTTGAGAAACCCGGTCATCCCACCGGATACCAAAAGCCACGAAGAGATCAGTTTCCTGTATTGCCATATTGGCAGCAGGAACGCCAAACATACCTAACATACCGAGCGCCCAGTCTCCTCTTTCATTCAGGATTCCCTTGCCCATCAAACTCCAGATTGATGGAACCTGATACCGTCTGTTAAAGGCCCTGATCCGCTCACTGCCTGCTTCGGAATTGAGCCCGCCGCCAATATAAAGAAGCGGTCGTCTGGCATTTTGAAGAAGTTCAAAAAACTGGCGACACTGATTTTCTCCAAGATGGCGTTCTTCATCATATTTATTTTGAAATTTCTCTGATTTGATAGCTCGATACTCTCCTTCGGCTATCTGAATATCATATGGGAAATCTATAACTACCGGGCCAGGCTTTCCGGATTTAGCAAGAAAATATGCATCCTTTACGACCTCTTCAACGTTCTGTAATTCTGTGACAAGAATAACCTTTTTAGCGGCATCAGCGAATATACTTGCAACATTGATCGTTTGAAATTCATCTGTGCCCATCTTTGTCTGAGCAACCTGTCCAGCGAAAACCAGCAAAGGAATCGAATCTGCATTAGCATCTGCAACCGCCGTCAGAGTGTTGGTAATAGCAGGACCTGAAGTAACTACTGCAACACCAACTTCATTACTCGCTCGCGAATATCCTCCGGCAGCAAAGGCACATGATTGCTCATTTGCTCCGACAATAATATCTATCCCATATTCTTCAATTGCGTGAAATGCCGGCAGAATGGTTGCGCCTGAAAAACCGAAGACCTGTTTAACGCCGAGGTCAACAAAACTTTTTGCCAGAATCTGGGCATTATTCATATTTATTCTCCTTCAGTATTTTTTAATTTTGAACAAACCCTTAGTATGCAATTGTATGCAATTTTCCTAACCGGGTAACACTTTTATCGACTAACCGATAAAACGTTTCAGTCTTTTTACAGCTTCTTTCATTTTTTCAATACTAGTAGTGTAAGCAAATCGTATATGCTGCTCTGGTTTATTACTGCCAAAATCTTTACCTGGGGTTATTGCCACACCTTCAGCTTCCAGAAGATCATAACAGAATTTAAAACTGTCATCGGTTAACTTCGAACAATTTGCATAGAGATAAAATGCTCCCTCCGGTTTCACAGCTATATCAAAGCCAATTTCAGTTAAAGCGGGGAGTAGAAAATCCCTTCTTTCCCTGAATGCCAGACGGCGTTCCTCCATGATCTGGTGACAGGAAGGACTGAATGCCTGTAAGGCAGCATATTGAGCAGGTGCAGAACAGGAAAGGAAGATATTCTGAGCAAGACAGTCAATATTGTCAATATATGGTTCCGGAGCAACAAGCCAGCCAAGTCGCCAGCCAGTCATACCAAAATATTTAGAAAAGCTGTTAATGACAAAAATGTCATCACCGATATCAAGGGCAGTATAACTGTCGCCACTGTAGACCAGTTCCTGATAAATTTCATCGACAATCAGAATACCACCTTTAGACTTGACCAGTTCATAAATTTTTTCCATTTCCAGGCGCGATAACAGTGTTCCCGTTGGGTTTGATGGTGATGCCACAAGGACGGCAGATGTTTCAGGGCTCCACGATCTCTCTAACAAGTCTGCCGTCAACTGATATCCAGTTTCCGGTCCTACAGCCAGTGGTACAGGAACCCCGGAAAAAACCTCCACAAAATTCTTGTTGCAGGGGTATCCCGGATCCGCCATGAGAACTTCCTCACCCGGATCAACAAGTACTCCTATAATCAGCTGAAGAGCTCCAGAGGAGCCAGGTGTCACTATTACTCGCCGTGGATCAAGCTCAATACCGAACCTGTCTTCATAGTGTCGAGCGATCACTTTTCGCAGTTCAGGGATTCCAGAAGCTGGTGTATATCCTGTATGTCCTGCATCGAGGGCTTGTTTACCAGCATCTATTATCGGTTGTGCTGTCACAAAATCCGGTTCTCCAACTTCCATGTGAATAACTGACCGGCCGCTGCTTTCAAGTTCTTTTGCCCTTGCCAGTAAATCCATCACATAGAATGGTACTATTCTACCCACTCTCCGTGCCAGTTTCTTCTGCTTCATATTTAGTACCTTACTCCCTGACTTCTGTAAGAAAAAACAAGAAACCGAGAAATATATTTTGAAATTATATAGTTACATATACCCACAAGGTACTTATACCCCCTTGCGGGGTGTTAGTACCTTACTCCCTAATTCCTGTCACTCAGTTCAGTACTCCCTTGTGGGGTGTAGTACCTTGCTCCTGAAATTCTTTCACTCAGTTCTGAAACCCTCAAAATCAGTTTCTACAATGTTATGCCTGATGCGTGTCATCCAGCTCACGGTACAATGCCAGAACTCCGGACCGTGTTAATTTTTTAATTCCCAAAGGCTTGAGCAGCTTTATCAGGGCATCTACTTTATCTTCAGTACCTGTAACCTCAATAATATACGAGTCGACACCTGCGTTGACAATTTTTGCATTAAAAATTTCGACCTGCTGGATCAGCTCTGTCCTGTTCTCAGGTTTTACAACAACACTGATCAGGGCCATCTCTCGTTTTATTGCTTTTTCCTCCATGGTCATATCTCTCAGCTTATACACATCAATGAGTCGATTAAGCTGCTTTTGGATTTCAATATACTGATCTGAAGTGGCATTGGTTTTTATTGTTATCCGAGATATTCCGGGATCATGCGTAGGAGCACCACAGATACTCTCCATATTGTAACCTCTCCCGGAAAACAGCCCAGTTACTCTTGAAGTGACTCCTGGCTTATTAGCCACCAGCATGGTCATGACATATGATTGTTCTTCCATGAAACTCTCCCTCAGAACTGTTTTTATGACGAACCAGGAAACTCCCCGAGAACAGTGTTTGGACAAACAACATTCTCTGACCACCTCCTGAAGACCCTTAATATATAAATTAATAGCAGAAAGAGTAGTATAATACATTAAGGCGGGATATCCGCAACCGAAAGTTATCAGTTTTCAGTGTGCAGTTATCAGTTACTGACAACTGAAAATATTGTTATAATATCAAATTAATACGGCAAATAATTTTTCTTATTTTTTATGACAGGGTTACTGGAGTAAGATACTAACACCCAACAAGGGGGTATAAGTATCTTGGTAATATAAATTGGTTTTCTTACCCGTGTCGTAAGGTGATTTTTTCAAACATTTGGGTAATTCCAGTAGCAAGCAAATGCAGAGCTTCAATCCCGATATTTTTTTCAGCAGTAATATCAAAGAACAGGTTCAGGCTGGACTCCATACCTTCCTCAGCTTTCCAGTAACAAATTAATATCGGTACCAGTGGCAGTGGCGACAACACCACCGATATATCTGATTGATATTGATCAGACACTTGCCCACCACTAAAAAGTTCCGCCATATCTGCCAACAAATCAGGATGCTTATCAGCCAGTCTTTTCAATGGTTTTTCACACTGCTGTCCAAACAAACGAAATCTATCACGACCACCGGGCAACTCTCTGAATGGCACCCAGTTTTTTTCTACAACCATACCTTTGCAATTGATAATATAACTGAATGTAGAAACAAGAACCCAGGGATTCACATGGATATCAGTATAAACATTGCCTTCAGCATCCACGCTGAAACTTTTTCCCATTATTTGTAAGTTTAATCTATTACCATCAAATGTGGCACCAATTTTGGCAGCAACGCTTTCAAAATCAATTTTTAAGAGTTCTTTTTTAATTTTATTAACCGCATTCTCCAGATCTGCCTCATGCAAATCTACCTGCTTTTTCCAAGTTCCATATCTGGCAGCAATTTCATCACTCACCAGTGGACAATCTTTGATCAGTTTTTTGCCCCTATAAACTGCAGCAGCAAATGCCATGCATGTTTTTTCATTACACTTCCTGCAGTTGCTTTTATTCAGCAATACAAGAACTTCCATTACATTATTAAATTGCAACATTAACTTGTCCTTTTCAATTCAATACAACGTGCATAGATCACATCCAGTGAAATAAAATATGCAGACAAGCTGCATTTTTTTGCCAGATAGAGCAACATATCACTTTCAGATAACCAAACTCTATTCCAACAAAAAGTAAATAAAATATACTTTCGGGAAAAAAGATTCGACAACTTCCTGAAGATATGCTACCAGCAAGACTTGCCGCTTGTACTTAATATATTGTTGAGTACCACACAAGGGGGAGGATAAATTCCTTGGTGGTTTATACCCTTATAATTTCAAAATATAACAATTTTGGAGTTGCCTGCATTTACTTAAATAATTATTTTATAGAGAACTTCGCCCAAATATTTACGAACTCAATTCAATCAGTTCTAAAGAAATAAAAGGCTTTAAAATGGTACCCGATATGACAGCTCCGATACCTTTTCCATCCATTCCAACATTTCAGGTACCTCCGCATCCTGTCTGGCCAGATCTTTCCGCGGCGGATCTAGAGACCCTGAAAAACAGAATCAAACAGATGCTCAAAGAGCAGAATGGCGTACTGGTTGCCCATTACTACACGGATGGATCACTTCAGGATCTTGCGGAAGAGACAGGAGGATGTGTAGCAGACTCACTCGAAATGGCCCGGTTTGGCACAAACCATGACGCTGAAACTCTAGTGGTGGCAGGGGTTCGATTTATGGGCGAGACAGCCAAGATTCTAAACAATGAAAAACGTGTGGTAATGCCGGATCTTGCAGCAACCTGTTCCCTGGATGAGGGATGCCCCCATAAACTTTTTTCATCTTTCTGTGATCAGTACCCCGATCATACTGTTGTCGTCTATGCCAATACCAGTGCAGAGGTAAAAGCTCGTTCAGACTGGGTCGTTACTTCCGGCATAGCATTACAGATAATTCGTCATCTCGCAGGAAAAAAAGAAAAAATACTTTGGGGACCTGATAAACATCTAGGTCGATATGTTCAGAAACTTACCGGTGCAGATATGATTTTCTGGCCGGGTTCCTGTGTTGTACACGAGGAATTTCGTTCTGTAGCCCTTGATCGATTACGCAAACTTCACCCTGAAGCAGCAGTACTTGTGCACCCGGAATCCCGTGAAGAAGTTATAGAACAGGCAGACATCGTAGGATCAACCACTGCTCTTATCCAGGCAGTGACAACTTTACCCAACAGAGAATTTATAGTTGCGACAGACGCAGGTATTTTTAATAAGATGAAACAGTTGGCACCAGAAAAAATCCTTCTTGAAGCACCAACTGTGGGTGAGGGCGCAACCTGTCATAGTTGTGCTAACTGTCCATGGATGGGTATGAACTCGCTTCAAAATCTGGCAGAAGTCCTGACAAACAAAATAAATGAGATAAGAGTTTCCCCTGAACTCGCGGCACGAGCGCAGATCCCTATCAGAAGAATGCTCGATTTTGCAAAGACGATGAAAAAGTAACTATTCTCCGCTGAAGAGCCATTTTTCATACCTGCTTGATAATGTATTCCAGCTGAATTTATCTGTGAGTCTTTTTACTTCAAGGGGCTCAGGCAGATTTCGATTTAACATTGTATTTCTCAGATATTGTATAAACTCTCCTTCACCATAGAGAAATTGTTTTTCGAACAGTTCCGGGTAGGAGAGACGAGCAGGAAGCACAGGTGTACAGCCTGCTCTAAGAGCTTCTATCACTGCAATTCCATAAAATTCATGCAGAGATGTTGAAACGACTATATCTCCCTGGAGTAAGAGAGACACGTATTCAGAGTATGATTCAGCGAAACCACTGTGCAATATTTTTTCCTTAAACCGAATTTGAGCATCCTCAAAACATTTCGGACAAGAGAGAAATGATTGCCCTAAAAGAAGAAGTTTAAAATCAAGCCCATCGTTCTCCAGTTGTACCAGGCCTGAAAAAAACTCTTCCGGATTCTTGTCATACTCCCAGCGATGATTCCAGACAATAACAGGAATAGCGTTAACGGGTTTCCTGCCTGCATTATCAATTTCAGTAAAGTCAATTCCCGGGTAGAGGACTTCGCTTTTTTTCTTCAACGTATCCATGGTCCAGGACAGTTCCATATCCACAGCTGATTTAACATATTTTGCGCAATTATTTAAAAAATTCTCCCGGTTGAAATGAG
>JAOZLO010000015.1:0-10347 GCA_029934775.1 Desulfocapsaceae bacterium | reverse complement strand
TTCGATCCGAGGCAAGTGCTGTATTAAAATTTATAGCAGTGAACTGATAAAAAAATTTGTCCCCAGGCTGCCGAGGATAACCAAACTGATTTTCATGAAAATAGGTAAGATAACGACTATCCGTGTTCCATCCTTCAATTTGACTGAACAGGGCTCGAAGCATCCCGACATCCACGAAAGTGGAGCATAAAACAGTATCAAATTTTCTCTTGTGAAGAGGCATCTCATTGACTTTAGAGACAAACCACGGTGCGGAGAGCTGCATCCTCATCTTCCATTTTCTTGCAGGAAGTGTTAGCAGGGTATATTCTGCTGAAATTGTATTCTGCAACCCATCCAGGAAATGCTTATGTGAACCGCCATAATACGGCTCCAATATAAGAACTTTCTTCATCTTATTTTCTTCATTTCGTTCTTCAGTACTTTGTCAAAAGGTACAACTTCTGAAAAACTATAGCCACAATTTGAGGGAATCTTACCGCCTGCAAAAACAAGCGATGCTTCAGGAAAAGCACTGCACAGGGGAAGTCTGTTCTCATAGTCCCTGCAAATCCCTTCAGGTGTCACCCAGGTACAGTTAAAGAGAAGAAAGCCCTGTTCATCTCTGCCTGTTATTTCAAACCGGCTATACTTGGGGAAATCTTCAACAATCCTTCGAAATTTCTTTTCCGATCGAAGCCAGCCCCCTTCAGATTCCAGGCTGATACTTCTGCAGCATGTACCGCAGCCATTACAACTCCCGGTGACCATAATGGTTTTCCCAGACAACCTGAGTTGCAGGTAGT
The DNA here is from genome assembly GCA_029934775.1 of Desulfocapsaceae bacterium. GTDB lineage: Bacteria > Desulfobacterota > Desulfobulbia > Desulfobulbales > Desulfocapsaceae > Desulfomarina. The sequence goes on along the minus strand of JAOZLO010000015.1, from coordinate 9,562 downwards.
ATAGAAAACCCGACAGAGACACATTTCCAATCTTCGTTACAAAATAGATGATATGACCTTTGCAGGTGTCATAAAGACTCTTCATTTTTTTTAGGTGCTGAAAATTTTACTCCCTCTACTCTTTTTAATTATCAAAATTATCACCGTACAGAGTAAAAATGAGACAAAGGCAAGTACGAAGAAAACACTCTCTATTCCCCACTGCATCTCAACAAGTTTGATGATTTTAACGCTTAAAGCACCAACACCGAAAGTAAGAATAAACTTCATGCCATAAGCTGAACTCATCAGGTTAGGCGGAGTTAATCTGGCGACCAGGGTATTTTCAATTGGCTGCATGCCAAGAAGAAAAAATCCATGTATCAGAGCAAAAAAGACAAGAGGCAAATTTGAACTGACAGCCATCCCTATTGCCGCTGGAATCGTGATACTGTGAAAAATCAGATAGCTATATCGAAGATCGTATTTCTCACCGATCCTGCCTCCAAAAAACTGTGCTACCATTCCTGCCAGGTAAATAATCGATGTAAAAAAAGTCGCTGTTACATTGGGTGTTCCTCTCCCTCCTGTAAGGCCGGCCAGGGCATCAAATAAGCCACTGTTCTTTAATTCGAAATAGGATGGCAGGGTAACAGACGTGCCTCTGTAGACTATTCCACCGAGCATCATCGCTACGAGCAGGACCAGAAATGGTGCCAGGGTTGTGGGCTTATCAGTTGAGGAGCTGTTATTTTTACTGATATTCCCTGGTCCTGTTTTACAGATAAAAAGAAATCCCAACCCTAAAAAGTTCATGCAACCTACAATAATATAGAGAACTTCTATGCCATAGAAGTAATTGATAAGTCCTGCAACCAGTGGTGCGGATGCCAACCCAAGATTACCGAACATCCCATTATAAGCCATTGCCCTACTTGTTTTTTTTATCTCTTTGGCGATCCACCCCAAGCCGGCGGGATGATATATCCCGGAAAACAGTCCAATCCCGGCAAGTGAAATAGTCAATAAAAAAGTATTATCGATATTCATTGCCGCAAGCAGTGCCGAACCTCCTGCACCAAGATAAAAAATTGTCAGGAGCGGTCGTGGTCCGAAGCGATCTGCAAGAAGCCCCCAGGGAAGAGCTGTGACACCAAACAGAAGGTACATCATAAAAGAAAGGCCAAGAGTTTCAGTCATCGCAAGGCCCAGTCTCGCTGACAACGGTAAAAGAATAGCTGGGAAAACCAGCATATTAAAATGGCTCATAAAATGGCCATAGCAGGTCACAGTTAAAAGGGTACGTTCTCTAGCAGTTTGCATGTGAATTAGGGGCACTAACTAAGAAGGACGATCTTGTCCCAGATGAGATCAGCAGTATGCTGCTTGCTTGTGTGAGGTAGATCTACAGATCCATCGGAAAAAAGCAGAAGTACTTGATTATTCTCTGATTCAAAACCACTGTTTGTTCCACTTATATCATTTACAGCAATAAGATCGAGGTTCTTTTTTTTCAACTTTCTCATTCCTGCAGCACGTAAATCCTGACTTTCTGCGGCAAAACCAATGAGAATTTGCCCCTCTGTTTTCCTCTTTCCCAGTTCATAGAGGATATCAGGATTCTGTTTAAGGCACAGGTGCGGCTCAATCTGCTCTTTCTTTACCTTATGTTCAGCTCTTTTTGCGGGTCTGTAATCTGCAACAGCCGAGGTTTTTACTATGATATCTGTTTTGCCGCTCCGTTTTAATACTGCATCAAACATATCCTGTGCCGACTCTACTTCTATTCTGTTTACCCCGGTCGGACAAGAAAGTGCTGTCGGACCACTGATCAGAGTCACATCAGCACCTCTTCGAAAAGCAGAGCGAGCCATCGCATATCCCATTTTCCCGGATGAACGATTGCTTAAAAATCTGGCTGGATCCAACGGCTCACGGGTAGGTCCCGCAGTAATCAAAACTTTCTTTCCTATGAATTCCTGTTCAGTCAGTGCTTTTGCGAGATACTCTGCGACATCATCCCACTCAGCAAGCCGGCCCTCCCCCTCCTCCTTACAGGCCATCATCCCATGGGCAGGGTCGAGGACATGGTAACCTATTTTTTTAAGTTTTCTTATATTTGTTACAGTTGCCGGGTGGGAATACATTTTACTGTTCATTGCAGGACAGATGAACACCCCTGCCCTGGTTACCAGTGCAGTAGTAGTGAGCAGATCATCTGCTATTCCATTGGCAAGCCTGGCTATTGTATTTGCCGTTGCAGGTGCAATAAGCAGCAGATCTGCCTCTCTTCCGAGACTGATATGTGCCATACTATCTCTGTCACTACTGCCGAACATTGAGCAATAAGTTTTATTGCCTGACAGAGCTTCAAAAGTAAGTGGAGTAACAAAACGCCTGGCGGAGTCAGTCATGATAACTGAAACATTTGCCTCTTCTTTGGCAAGCGTACTCACCCATCCTGCCACCTTAAAAGCAGCAATAGAGCCGGTAACTCCCAAAATGATATTTTTTCCTGCAAAAACATTTGTCATAATCTTTACTCAGAGTGATTTTGCCCCTAAGGCGGGCTTTGCCCGCAACTCAAATACCATAGTCTCAAGTTTATCGAAGTCGGATATGCCCCCTGGTTTCATAAGAGTGCGTATCTCTAATAGGCTCCTTTGCCTATAATCATGCAATAGACCGTTTTTATAATTATTTTAATATCAGTCCAGAGCGAATAGTGAAGAATATACCAGTCATCCATACGAACCCGCTCCTCATATTCATCTCCATCCGAGCGACGGCCAACCTGCCAGGGACCGGTAATACCTGGTTTCATAGAACAATATCTACCGGCACTCTCCTTATAAAAATTATTGAGTTCATCACCGACAATTGGCCTTGCTCCAACAACACTCATCTGCCCGCGAACAACATTGATAAATTGGGGGAATTCATCCAGGCTTGTCCTGCGGAGAAAACGGCCTATTGCAGTGACACGAGGATCCTTTTTAAGTTTAAAATTATGTTTCCACTCTTCTCTTAGTTTACTGTTCTCAGCAAGTATTTTGCTTAATTCATTGGCTGCTCCAACTCGCATTGTCCTGAATTTCAAGCAATTAAATGATTTACCGGCAGCAGTAATTCTCCTGTGACGATAAAACACAGGTCCTCCATCGCTGAGCTTGACAAGCAGAGCTATGATAAGCAGAAAAGGTGAGAGTAAAATCAGAGTCACAAGAGAAAACAGTAGATCAAATCCTCTTTTCCATTCTGTATGGGGGTTGAAATTGAGGATCAGCAGTTCCCCGAGAGACTGAATCTCGGCGTGATGCAGCCCATAAACATAGAGATCGGGAATGAGATAAATACGTGCTCCAAGAGACCTGCATTCTCTTAAAATTGTGAATATTTTTTTCTCAGCCCTCATTGGCAGCGCGATATAGACATAATCAATCTCATGCTGCTCGAGATAACCGTTTATTGCTGAAATATTACCAAGCAGGGGCTTACCATAGACATCCCCTACCGTCTCTTCATCAATCTTGTCATCAAAAAAGCCGAGCACATCAATACCAGACCATGGCATTTCCTCGACTTCCTTCACTAGATTGATTCCCAGCTCCCCGGCTCCTACAACCACAGCCCTTCTGACGTTTTTGCCATTTGACCTTATCTTTCGCAATGCTTTTCTTGCGGTAACATGGATAAAAAACAGAAGAAAGGGCATTGTCAGCGACCATACAAGAAAGACTACCCTTGAATAACCCTCGGATAATTTAAAAACAAAGAAATAAAAGAGAAGAATGCCTATTACGGCTGCCCATGCCTTTAGAATCACAACAAATTCGATAAAATATTTCCATCCCCTCCATGATCGGTATAACTGAAAAGACTGGAAACTTATGAAACAGAGTACGAAAGTGATTAGGAGAAGACGAGTATAATACGGGCTCCAGGGAACCCTGTACCAATAAACTAAAGCCCACAGATAACCAACCACCAGGCAACAGTCAAAAAAATGCAGCAACCTGGCAATCAGGGAACTCTGCTCGCGAAGATTCATTGATAACATATGAACACGACTTAAAGACGATGCAATTCCGTTAGCCCAGCCTTATTTTGGAATCTTCATGTCTTTTTTCAGGTTACCACCCAAGTTCAGCTTGCTGAGTATCGGTAGTAATCAATTATTTTTATGCCACCAGGTTGAGTGCATACTCAGAGTTGGCAACACTGATAATGGAAGTTTTTTGTACATTCTTCCAAGTTTATACCCTAAAAGTTTTAATCCTGTTCGTACGGTAAAAGACAGTATCAGGAGATATTGTCTTTTACCCGCAAGTTGTACTGCACCTGATTTAAAATACTTTAATCCTACACCTTCGGCTTTGCCGAAGGTGTAGAGTAACCATTTCTCTGTGCTGTGCAATACTCCGATATCGAAAGATCGGCGAAATTCCTCAGCAAGAGAATAGTTATGACTATGGTAGACAGCCGCCTCACAGACATAAGTATTTGTGTATCCAGCCTGAAGAATCCTCCCAACAGTACAAGTATCCTCACCAAAAATCAAACCGTTCTTAAAGCAACCTACTTCAAGCAATGGGACTTTCAGGTATGCTGCAAAGGAGTTAGATATAAAAATTGTTCTCAGGCCATCTCTATCTCTATCAGAAAATGTTTTTACAGATGATGTAGCCGGATAATTAAACTCCCTGAGAAAAGCTGCGTGCCAGAGAGCATCTGTCCGGGGAAGCTGCCTGCCGTAAGAACATGCACACGAATTCTTTTCAAGAAGAGGTTTAACCAGTAACTCCAGAGCATCACGAGTTACGAGTATTGCATCCTGCGTAAAAAAAACCAGAATATCGCCGGATGCCTGCTCAGTTAGAAAAGACCTGGTTCCACCATGGTCAAAATCATTTTTAGATAGAGACCAGACTTTAGCCCCATTTTTTTTACAGATATCCACTGTCCCGTCAGTCGATGAAGAATCTGCAACAAGAACTTCCATAGGCTGCAAGGTCTGACGGTGAAGAGTAGCAAAAAGCTCCCCCAGTGTTTCCTCACCATTACAGGTTGGAATTATTACGCTGACAGTTGATTGAGGTCGTACTGGTATCATGAAGGCGTAAGTAAATGAAATTAATAAAACTGATAAAAGCAGGAACCCGGATAAACTTAACCGGGCACTACTGTACTAACACCCCACAAGGGGGTATAAGTGCCATGGTGGTATCTCTAAGTTTTTGATTCCAAAACTCTCTCACGGTTTCTTGTTTTTTATTACAGCTTATATGGAGTAAGGCACTAAACACGAAAAACAGAAACCAGGAAATATTTCAAATATGCCCATATTATATATGGCGAGGGATGTTTTCGATAGAGCAGTATCTCATTTTTTGCGGCCATGGCCCGAAGTGAAAACTTTATTTTTTCTCTCTTGTCTTTCCAGCCACGACAATGGTAGGCAACGAGATGGGGAGCATAAATAAGTTTCCAGCCATCGCGACGTAAACGAAGACTGAGTTCTATATCTTCTTTGTATAAAAAAAATTCGGTATCAAAAACTTCACCATTATATTGCTGGAAAGCTTCCATTCGACAGACCATGAGAGCACCACAAACAGCCGGCACATTTTCAGTGTGATTGTATTTCCTGCTGTCGTCTTCTCCCTTCCCTCTATCATACCAGCGACCATACCATTTTCGGTAAATTCCGGTTGAATCAATCCGTCCACTCTTTTTCCTTTCCTGGACATTAAATCCCAATAACTTTCCAGAAACAATTGCGGCATCGCTCTTCTCATTAAGAACTTCAATGGCCCGAGAGAGAAAACTATCAAGCAGAAAAGTGTCTGGATTAAGAAACACCACTACTCCTGATTGATCATCGATTTCCTTAAAACCGATATTGTTGGCTTTTGCAAAACCGACATTTCCGGCCAAAACAAGCTTAAAATTCTCTTCCTGGTTTAAAGCGACAAGATAGGCAGTATCACTGGAACCACTGTCAACTACGATAATAGACGTCAGAGGTATATTCTGTCTGGCAAGGTGGTCCAGGCAACAGGGAAGAACTTCTGAGGAATTATGTGTTACGATGATTATATGAATTGACACATCCATAGTAACTATTCTCGGACAAGCTCCTAGACTGCAGGCAATCTCCATCTCTCCTGCCGACATCGCTTTCAAAAAAGAGAAGCAGTGCCATCGTTATGAAAATATTTCTCAGGTATCAGAGAAAAAGTCTGCTATAGCAGTTCAAAAGAAAATTGGTTTTTCCTGCCGCAGTTCTTCTGGCCATAATCGAATTAACAGCTTCTTTTTCTGCTTCACCAATCAATTTTACAAATTCGCTTTCCGGGATATTGTCCTGATGATTTAAAATGATGCCTCTTTTTCTGCTAAACGGAATGGGATCCCTTGCCGCCTCAAGCAATCCCCTGCAATATGGCCCAGCCATTTTTTTTTTGAATGAGAAAAGAACCCACATCAACTGATACACTACAATAGATGGTAAAAAACGTATAAACATAAGGAGGGAATAATTTTTTATGAGAACCCTGAAATTATTCCTGGTAGAAAGTCGGATTGGCAAGCCGTTAATCTTGGACCCGGAAGTGGCACTTCCGATATGATAGACAACAGCAGAAGCGATATATCTGCATTTCAGGCCGCATCTCCGCGCTCTCATGTTGAGATCAACGTCTTCCAGATAAGCAAAAAAATCCGGATCAAAAAGGCCTGCTGTTTTAAATAACTCCCGTTTATACAATCCTGCCCCCGCACAGGCACCAAAGCTATCTCTGTCTCTACTGTAATACTCACTATCTTTTTCCATTGTGCCGATACGGTACCCTACCCCTCCCTTGAGAACCGCATCTCCCGCCCCATCCAGAAGATCACGTTGATGAAAATTCAACATCTTCAGGGAAAAAAAATGGTACTCCTGGTATCTTTCAATAGCGTTTTGGAGATGTTCTAGACAGTCCGGCGCGATCTCCATATCATTGTTCAACAACAGCAGCCATGGTGCTGTTGTTGAACTGATTCCCAGATTAACGGCAACACTAAAACCTTTATTCTCATTGAATCTAAGAATTTTAACCTGAGGAAAGTCATTCTCAATCAAGGCAACAGAGTTATCTTCAGAACCATTATCAACAACAGTAATACGAAAACCAGAAAAAGTCTGCTTGTCGAGTGAAAGCAAACAATCTGCCAGCATGTCTGCACCATTCCAGTTGGGTATAATAATATCAATCAATGGCTCATTGACGAACATCACCTTCCTCACTGGTTTCCCGTAATCCGTAAATTTTTTTCACATGATATACAGGTTTACCCTGAGATTCATGGTAAGTTCGAGCCTGCAGCTCAGCAATAAGACCAAGAGATACAAACTGAAAACCTACAAATATCAGCAACACAGCTAAAAAGAGCAGTGGTCTATCTGCCAGAGGAACCCCCATGAACTGTCGCTGGAAGGTCATGATCAAGGCAATCAGAAAACCGATTCCTCCTGAAATAAAACCCATAAGGCCAAAAACCTGGATTGGTCGAGTTGCATAACTGAGAAGAAATTTTACAGTTATCAGGTCGAGAATGACACGGATAGTCCTTGATATGCCATATTTAGTAGAGCCAAACCTTCTTGGCCTGTGATTCACTTTAACTTCAGTAAAATCAATCCCCATGCCACTTGCTATAGCCGGGATAAATCGGTGCATTTCCCCATAAAGTTTTACGTTTTTAATTACCTCTTTCTTGAAAGCCTTCAATGTACAACCATAATCATGCAGGTTGACACCGGTGGTTTTAGAAATGATTTTATTAGCAATTATTGAAGGCAGCCGCCTGTTGATAAAGGCATCTTTGCGGTCAAATCGCCACCCGGTAACAACATCATTACCTGCAGCAATCTGTTCTAGGAGTTTTGGTATATCACGCGGATCATTTTGCAGATCAGCATCCATTGTGATAATAACATCTCCTCTGGCATAATCAAATCCGGCGGCCATAGCGGCTGTCTGACCAAAATTTTTCCTGAAGCTGACAATCACAAGGTGGTTATCTTTTTCCTGGAGTTCTTTAAGAAGTAGAAGGCTCTTATCACTGCTGCCGTCATCTATGAAAATTATCTCATATTCTTCATCACGATTTGCGAGAACTTCGGTGAGTTCATCATATAACAGTGGAATATTTTCTTCCTCGTCCAGCAGAGGAATCACTATTGACAGTAACAAAATAGTATCTCCAGTAAATAATAACCTAATAAAAAGGTCATTCGAAGCTTCAGATGGCTAAGCTAAAAAGTTCGATATACAGGTAAGCACAGACTCCGAGACTCCTGATCGGACTTTTTACGACGCCATCAGTTAGTAAAGCGATATCTTTTCAAGAAAGCCGTAGTTTTTTCAGACAAACTTCGAGTAACTCAGGTGAATCGAACTGCAAGGAGGTGATCTTCGCATTTTTGGCCACAATTTTTCGTATCATACCGCTAAGAATCGCCTTAGGCCCAACCTCTATAAAAGTGTCGACTCCACCACCAATCATAGACTGAATAATCTCAAACCAGCGAACCTTTGAGGCTATCTGTCTGGCCATCATTGCCTTAATTTTGTCACAATCAGTCTCTGTTTCTCCTGACACATTGAAATACACAGGGGTCTGCGGTTTACTGAAATGAATATCCGCCATAAATTCTCTGAAATCAGGTACAGCACCAGCCACAAGCGGACTATGATTGGCAACACTTACGTTAAGGGGAATAACCTTTGCCTCTCTTTCTTCTGCCTTGGCGGAAACTGCGTCAAGACCTGCCATACTCCCTGAGATAACAATCTGCCGAGAGGTGTTATGATTGGCAGCCGTCACGACGCCACTCCCTGAACTGGCACCAATAATTTCTTCAATCTCCTCAATACTCAAGCCGAGAACAGCACGCATTCCTCCAGGGTTTATCAAACCCTCTCGTTCCATAAGAGCTCCGCGCTTGCAGACCAGCTTCATAGTATCCTCTGCACTTAAGACCCCAGCAGCATACAGGGCAGAATATTCACCAAGACTGTGTCCGGCAAAACAGCTGACGTTGAAATCTTTGCCAGCAGCTTTCAGGAAAGAATGCCAGCAGATAAGATTGACAATTGCAAGAGCAGGCTGCAGGTTTGTAGCGCGGGTCAATTGCTCCATTGGTCCGTCATTACAGAGTTTACTTAAATTACGATCACAGGTGTTTTCGGCAAGAGCCATCAGTGAAGCACATTCTTCGTCATTGTCGATAAATTTCTTTCCCATGCCAAGATATTGTGCTCCCTGTCCGGGAAAAAGTACTGCTACTTTCATTAAATATTCCTCATTCCAATTTACTTTGTTTGATGGCGTCGTGAAAAGTCCAATCTACTGCGTTGTAGGTTTTGGGCAGACACTAGACATACCACATGTATAGTCAAGTACCTGCCCAAAACACTACGCCTTGTATATTGAACTTTTGGACTTAGCCATCTGTAACTTCGATAGACCTTTTTACGAGGTTAGGAACGTACATTAAATAACCTAAACAAATTTATGTCTTTTTCGGAGTCTC
>JAOZLO010000200.1 GCA_029934775.1 Desulfocapsaceae bacterium | reverse complement strand
GGTTGATTTTCTCCTGTCAGGAGCAGGTCCTGAAGGGACCAGCGTCGTGGCTGCTGCTATAGAAAAAGAGACTCTTGCCGCTCTGCTTGTAACCTTAAAAAAGGCAGGTGTTGATCCTGATACAGTAGAAATAAGGGGTGTGCGGATCGCAATTCGCCTGGCAGCGTCACTGTCGGTAGATTGTGTTTTGTTGGATATCTGTTCTTCACGTACAGGACTTACTATTATCTCAGGTGGACAAATTGCTCTTCTTCGATCACTTCAATCAGACTCAATTGTTACCAGGAGTAGTAGACGATTTGAGGAGTTAGGACTACTCGTCAGGCAGACGCTTCTAGCCTCTAGAATTGTCAACGTGGAGAAAAAGAATTTTATAATTTGTCTCATAGGAGATAAAGATCAGCAACAGGCGACCGATCAACTTGCATCTCAATTAGGTGTTGAGGTAAGAAAATATGAGATGAGCCGACAGCCGCTTATCAGAATTAAACAGGGTGAAAATCAAGAGTATTGTTCCCGTCTGATGGATCCTGTGCTCGCCCTTGCGTTTAATTTCAAGATGAAGAATAAAACGTTTAATTTTAGAAAGGATGAGTATAAGAAGAAAAAATCTTCTTCTGAACTTCGCATGGTTTTTCTTAGAGCGAGTATTCCTGCAGCTTTGATACTCGCATTTATTGTCATATATTTCGGATATAATTATAAAAAAATGAGCGGACAACAGGAAGCTCTGGGGCAACAAGTTATTCAGGTGTTCAGGGAGACCCTGCCCGAAGTGAAGAGAGTTGTAAATCCGGTACAGCAGTTGCGGGTTAAAATTAATGAAATTAGGAAAACGTATAGTGGACAGAAAGGAGGAACAGGATATGGGGTTATTGCTCTTTTGACGGAGATATCTGCCAGGATCCCAGCGTCGTATCCAATGGTGATCAAAAGATTTGTTGCTGATTCAGATATTGTGCGGATCAAAGCGGTCACCGGCGATTTTAATACGGTGGATAACATACAAAAAGAACTCGAAAAAGGGTCCTATTTTCAAACTGTGACAATCAGCTCTGCCAGCCAGTCTCCAAAAGGAGAAGAGGTCCGTTTTGAATTAAAACTGGAGCTTTTGCAATAGGAATTGTATGGGTATGCTCTACAGAAAGAACCTGATTAAAAAGATCCGACAGAAATCGGGGATAGACAGCCTGGATAGTCGAGAGAGAAAAGTGCTTTTGGGGGGAGCTGTCTTTGTACTTTGTTTTGCTGTTCTGCAACTGCTGATCGTGCCTTTTTGGGACGCGCGAGAAAATCTTGAGAGATCTATTGAGAGGAAAGGTGAAGAACTTGTCAGGATAAAACAACTGCAAGATGAGTACAGGCTGTTGAAAGAACAGGAGGGAGGAATCCAGTCACGGATTGCTGAACGTTCTTCTGGTTTTACTCTCTTTACTTTTCTTGATAAACAGGCTGCAAAAGCCCAGGTAAAAAAACAGATCAAGTATATGAAGCCATCGAGTCAGGAGGGTGATGAAAACCTCGATGAATCAATGGTAGAGATAAAAATACAGAGAACTACGCTTAAGGATCTGGTTTCTTTTATTATGCTTGTTGAATCAGAAGAGAATGTAGTGTCGATCAGAAGAATTTCAATTCAGGAAAGTGGGAGTGAACAGGGTTATCTCGATGTAATTTTGCAAATTGTAACTTTTGAACTGAAAGGATAGTGATGACAGGCTCGATATTTTCATTTCGGTCTCTTGTATATCTGATGTATGCCGTCGTGTTGACTGTTGTGTTGCTTTATGTTCGTTTTCCCACAGAAAAATTTAAAACATACTGTGAGTATCGTCTTGAGCAGGTTCTGGGAAATGGGAGGTGTACTATTGCAGAAATCGGCTATTATTTTCCCGCTGCGATTGAATTAAGAAAGGTGAAGATGGGGCAACCCGCAGGTGATATTAACAGTGGAGTTCTACTGGATCGGTTGAAATTTTCTCCAGCACTTAAAGGGTTTTTCACATCCTGGGTGGTGGATGGTGAACTGTATGAGGGGGCATTTCAGGCGATACTTGCCGTGCAGTTTAAGGGAAAAATATTCCAGCTTAAAGCTATCAAACTTGAAGATGCAGATATTTCAACACTGACAAAAAGTATACCCTCTTTCGGCAGGGAAATAACGGGTTTATTGACTTTTTCAGGTGAGTATAGAGCAAAATTTGATCAGCCGAAGAATGGTCTCGGTTCTGGCAGTGTGTATTTCAGTGCTGGCAGTGTTCCTCTTGTTAGACAAATCCTTACTCTGGATTCGATAGATTTTGAAGAGGTAAAGGCTATCTGGAAATATGACGATAATAAACTCATCCTTACAGAGGGAACGTTGAGAGGTCAGCAGCTTGATGCTGATTTTGCAGGCACAGTGGAGACACCTTTTCTGCCACCGGAGGGTGGGCTGAGTATCAACGGTTCTCTTTTGCCTCAAGAAAAGTTTCTCCAGGATAAACCTCAGATTGAGAGGCTGGTGCAGCGACTGATGAAGCAATATAAAAAATCCGCCGTACCCTTCAGGGTTGGTGGGACGTTGAATAAGCCGACATTTAGACTAAGCATGTAAGGTGCTGTTATGGCTCATCGTATTTCTGGTATTGTACCGTTACTCTTTATTACGCTGTTTTGTGTAGGCTGTGTTGAAGGGGGGTATCGGGCCCTTGAATACTTTTTGGTGAAGGGTTTGGTTGGTAAAGTTAGTGTTGCTGAGCAACCCCCTGTCCAAGTAGTTCGGAAAACTGAGATAGTTCAACAAAAACATGGGTACACTATTATATTGAAAAGAAATCTGTTTGGGCCACCACCTGCTGCCAAAAAAAATGAAGTTAAAGTCAAAGATCCTGCAGAGGATTTGGAAACAACAACACTGAAGATAGTTTTGAAGGGAACCATCGATGGTGAATCTGGGAATAAGAGAGCGATAATACTGGATAAAAAAAATAAAAACCAGGAATTGTTTCAAAAGGGAGATGGAATTCAGGGTGCTTTTGTTAAGGAAATACTGCGTGGTAAAGTGATTCTTTCGTATAATGGTAGAGATGAAGTTCTTGTAATGAGCGATACGGCAGGTAAAGCAGAGCCAGGGCCCGTGGCCGTAACTCCCGGCACAGTGAGGAAAAGAGTAATTCCTGGATCCAGGCCTGTAATTCAGAAAAAACCGGCAAGAAGAATTGTTAAACCTCGAGTGATAAGACCGGCAAAACCAGGTGTGGAGGAGTAAGGCACAGACACCCCACAGGGGGGTATAAGTGCCATGGTGGTATCCTTGAGTTTCTGATTCCAATACTGTCTCACGGCATCTTGTTTTTTTATAACAGCTTTACGGAGAAAGGCTCTAAATGATCAGATTGCGAATATATAGCAGTATTATAGCAGTAGTATGCGCTTTAGTTTTTGCTGCAGGAGCAATGGCGGCAGAGAAGCTGCCTCGGCCTCTCCCGGGAACGATGGCGGCAGGGAAGGAAACCGGGAAAAGGTTTATAACAATAGATTTTGACAATGTAGATATTCGTCTTTTTATAAAATATATCAGTGAACTTACAGGGAGAAATTTTGTTGTAGACAAGACTGTTCAGGGCAATGTGACTATTGTCTCACCTACAAAAATATCTGAAGAGGAAGCTTATAGGGTCTTTGAATCTGTATTGGAAGTTCACGGTTTCACAACTGTAAAAGCTGGATCTGTGATTAAAATTCTCCCGTCTGCCCGGGCACGGTCTCAAAACGTTGAGATGCTGCAGATGGGGTTTTCAGATCATCCTGAAGATAAGGTTGTAACTCAGCTTGTACCTCTGAAATATTCTTCGCCCACTGACTTGAAAAAGGTATTGATCCCCCTTGTTTCCAAAAGTTCCGTGGTCATTGCACACACTCCTTCCGGTATGTTGATTATCACTGAGACCCTTTCTAATATTCAAAAATTGCTGGCAATAATTGAAGTGCTTGATGTTGAATCAAGAGAAGATGAAGTCCTGGTTATCCCACTTGAAAATGCATCTTCCTCCTCCCTGGCAAAAATTTTAAATACAATTTTTCAAAGAACTTCAGTACCACAGAAAGGGACAAAAATTGGGACAAAAAGTCGTGTAAAGGTAGTCCCGTATGAAAGAGTTAATGCTCTGGTGGTTCTTGCGAGTGCGGGTGAAATCGACCGGGTGAAGAGTTTAATTGCTCTTCTTGATACTGAGGTTGAGAGAAGTGAGGGCAATATCCATGTCTTCTATCTGCAGAATGCGACTGCGACGGAATTGGCCAAAGTTCTGAATGCTCTGCCCGAAAAACAGAAGGGTGAGTTAAAAAAAGGGAAAGCACCTGCAATTTCAAAGAATGTGAAGGTTATGCCGGACGAAGAGACCAATTCTCTTATTATTACAGCATCTCGTGACGAGTACGCTGTTTTGGAAGGGGTCATAAAAAAACTCGATATTCCTCGGCGGATGGTATACCTGGAAGCGCTTATTATGGAAGTGGATACTGATGAAACTTTTGAGGTCGGTGTAAAATGGGTTGCTGGTGGTTCCTTTGCCGATCAAACAGGCCGGGTAATAACAGGATTCGGAACCAATTCTGATTATGGTATCCTTGAGAGTAGCGATGGTAGTATTCCAGGGTTGTTGGAAGGGTTCTCCCTGGGAGTTTTGAAGCAGGGAATACAGATAGGAGGTATTACATTTCCAAATATTGCTGCAATACTCAAAGCATATAAAACTGATTCGGCTATTAACATTATCTCGACTCCCCAGATTTTGACTACCGATAATAAAAAGGCAGAGATCAGCGTTGGTGAGAACGTGCCTTATATAACCAGTCAGAATACAACAACAAGTGAGCAGGATTATACGCAGTATGAATATAAAGATGTTTCCACTAAGCTTACCATAACACCCCATATCAATCAGGCAGATACATTGCGCCTGGAAATAACAACTGAGGTCATAAAACTTAAAGGGAATGACCCTGATAATTTTACTCCGACAACCTTCAAAAGAACTGCGGACACTACTGTTATTGTAAAAGATGGTGATACTGTAGTGATAGGGGGAATCATTGGTCAGGATGCTACAGAAGGTGAGTGGAAGATTCCATTCTTTGGGGACATTCCACTGCTTGGCTGGTTTTTTAAATCTCATGAAACGAGAAGTACTAAGACAAATATGTTTATCTTTATTACTCCCCACATTATCAAAAATCCGGCTGACATTGCTGCAGTGACCCTGCAAAAGGAAGATGATATGGGGACGGTACTGCCTGCTGTGGAACGGGAACTCCATAAAGAAAAGAATATGGAGCATGCCATGAAGTTGACCATATTAGGGTATGAGAAGTTGGGAGAAGGTGATGTTCAGGGAGCAAAAGAATATTTCTTAAAAGCTCTTGGTATTAATCCAGAAAATCCTTATGCCCTGATAAATATGGGAGTTGTATATGAGCAAGAGGAGAATTTGGAAAAGGCTCTGGAAATGTATCGGGCTGTAATCAGCATTGGTACGATTGAAACTGCATCTGAAGCCAGCAGCCCTGATAAAAATGGAGCTCCTCTCGTGGAGATTGCCCGGGATAATATTGAACGAATAGAGAAGGGTGAATAGTGATGGTGTCGTAAAAACTCTTCACCTACTTCGTTGTTGCAAATTTTCTATTATTCCAACGTACCCTGGTACGATGAAATGATAGAAAATTTGCACGCCTCGTAAATGAAGTTTTTTACCTAACCATCTAG
>JAOZLO010000199.1 GCA_029934775.1 Desulfocapsaceae bacterium | reverse complement strand
TTTGAAATTATGCAGTTACATATACCCACAAGGTACTTATACCCCCTTGTGGGGTGTTATACAAACCCATGCTTAGAGAGAAAATCAGAATCAATACTCTCTTTGCTGACTGTGTTACCGTTTTTCAGGGGAATTACAAGTAGCTTTTCGATGTACTTACCAAGTATATCTACTTCAATATTCACTGTATATCCTTCTTTTAACTCACCAAGCGTAGTAACTTTGAGTGTATGCGGAATTACAGATACTGCAAAAAATCCGGGCCCACAACTATTTACCGTTAAGCTGACCCCATCGACCGTTATCGAACCTTTCTCTACCACATAACGATCTACTGAATCAGGTATACCAAAGGTAAACAGTGTATAATCACCAAATTCCTTTCGTTTTTTTACAACAGCCATGGTATCAACATGGCCGGAAACAAGATGCCCTCCGAGGCGATCCGACAATTTCAAAGCTCTTTCCAAATTAATCATACTACCCTGCCTGAGAGAACCAAGACGAGTACGCGAAAGTGTCTCCGGAGATACATCAGTACTGAACCGCCTGCCTTTGATTTTATAGGCAGTAAGACAGACTCCACTTACAGCGATGGACTCCCCCTCTTCCGGATCAACTAATTCAAACCCGGTTTCGATATCAAAAGCCATCCCGCCGCCAACTGTTCTTTTTACAATGAGCCTGCCTACTCCCTCAATAATCCCTGTGAACATCGAAATTTACTCCATTTGGGTCAGGAATTGATTTCCAGGTTTGCTGCTTTTTCAACAAGTTTCTCGGCAATAGTGTCGTGATGAAAGTTTTTATGGATGGAAGCAGCTGTTCGATAAGCATCTGCCGCCCTGGAACCATCCCCCGCATCAGTATAAATTTCTGCCAGCAATTCCAGCGTAGTAACAGCACCCTGGGGATCACGGTTATCCTGGTACCAATCAAGCATATCAAGGCATTTTTCAATGGCCTTAGTATAGTCCCGCAATCCTCTGTAAGCAATAACACACTGTTTCGATACAGCCAGAAGACTCATCCGATCATTGGACAGATCACAGATATCATATACTCTTTTGAAATGGAGCAGAGCCTTTTCGTTCTCATTTCTGGCCAGACACACAAGGCCGAGCTGGTTACAGGCATTCGCAATCCCGGATTGGTCATTTTTCTCTTCAAAACCCAGAAGGGCATTATGCAGTGCAACAGCAGCCGGTCCTGTCTCATTATTCTCGAGAAACCGTTTTCCTTCTTCAAATTCAGCCTGGACAGGATCAGACGATTCCTTCTCCTGTAAATTGTTCGCTGCGGGGGATATCGAATTGATATCCTGAAGTTTACTACTCATTACCACTTCCTCCTGACCCCGATAAACGGGAAAAATTGGGGCACGTCTGAACAGTTTCAGTCCTGTGGTTAGCCAATTTCAGGATACTAGGAGCTTGTCCGAGAATAGACATTTTTTCTCAAATCGAGGCATTTATAAAAAATAAGCACAGGCATATAAGTGATATGACGAGCATTATTTTTCAGATAATAACGAAGAGTTTGGGGAAAATGCATTCTCGACCAAGCTCCTAGCTGAATAACTAGCATTCCTTTATAGCTTGTACTGCTATTAATGCCTCGGTCGCAACAGTTGAGGCAACCATATCTCCATTAATAGAAAGAAAAAAATCTTCCGGATCACTGCTCAAACCCATAAGTTGAACCGCCACTTCGGTTGCCTTTATGCGGCCCAAAAGACGAACTGCATTTCCACGCACCTGAGGTTCGGGGTGCTGCAAAAAGTCAAACAGGGAATAAAACGGCATGTCCCTAATCAAGTCCGGACGATTTTCAGCTATTTCAGCCAACGCCCACAACACCTGAGAACGAGTTGAAGCGTCACCAAGATAACTAAGGAGATGCCTGGCAAATGCACCGAAGATATCCGGCCGCATGGAAATTATACATCCTATAGTTTCTATCATCCCCCATGGAGTTGCTGCAGAATCAGAACATGCCTCGAACAGACGATGCAATAACTCAGACACCTGCCCCGGCTCACGAGTGGAGACTCTGGCACAAACCTGTCCTATAGTCCAGGCCACATGCAAACGTTTACTTTCCAGCGGATCATACAGAAGCCGTTGCATCAGTCTGAGAGTTTTCTTATCATCAAAGCAGAATGCGACAAGAGCATCAATATCCCCCTTGCTCTCCAGATCTTTTACTACTAATTTTGTGGCCTTTATTCTCACCCGGTTTTCATCAGCAGCCGGTTCAATCGGAACGTTACACAGTGCAGATTTTGACAGTCTCGATTCTATCGAAATCTCATCAATTTTCTCTGCTATTTTCTCGGTGACTTCAGGAATATCCGTATGTAATCGAATGAAATATAATACTCCTCGAACACCGCGCCCATCGAGATTTTTTTTTGCAACTACCTGGTGTGTCTGATCATCATAATTTTCAATTCGACCAGTCAAATAATCATCTTCAGGCACTAAATCCCAGGCAAAATCCGCATTACCACCACACGCATAAACCAGCGTTTCAACTATAGCGGCACCGATATTATGGCCAGTTACATCGCAGGTATACACCGCCCCACATTGACAGTTTCCAACAGGAAACTCATGCATCTTTCTTTCAGGAGCATCTGACGTCCTGCCTACCTTTTGACCACAAAACGGACACCATGGGCGCGTTTTTATATTTGTTTTTGCCATAAAAGACGTATCCAACAAGGAAAAAGCTACTCCACCCCAACCATTTTTTCCTGAAGACTTGTTGCAAAATTGGGATCTACGGAGTATCCAAGCTCACCAGCCTTATCCAGATGTTTCTTTGCCTCTGAAAATTTTTCATTAAAATACAAAGCCACAGCAAGATTATTGTGTCCAAGAGGGGAATCCGGCTCACACTCGAGCCCTTTTCTGGCAGCTTTCACAGCTCGCTCATCTTCACCCTTCATGGTAAGAACTGAAGTCAGATTCATCCAGGCATTGGCCAACCTGGGATCATGTTGAATGGCCTTCTCATATGAAACTATAGCATTTTCAAGTTCATTTCGCTGCTGCCATATTAAACCTAAATTGGCATATGCCTGTGCACTTTCAGGCTGCACTGCAATAGCCTTTTCATTTAGTTCCTGCGATTTTTCAAGGTTTCCCTGCCCAAAATATATTGCACCGAGATTAATCATGCTTTCACTGCTCAGTTCATCTATTTCAATTGCTCTCTCTAAAGCTTTAATTGCGTCTGCCACTCGGCCCGCCTTCATATAAACCAACCCCAGATGATGAAAGGCCATTACAGACTCAGGATGTTCTCTGCATTTATTTTCCAGTTCTTCTGTTACTCTTGACAAATCTTCCTGCAGCTGTTCAACCATAACTTCCCTCTTTTATTTCAAAAACCTGCCCCGATAAACGGGAAAATACGTGCATAGTGCCCTGCGGGCAGGCTGAAGCTTTTTAGGCTGTAGGCTTTTAGGCTAACAGCCTTCAGTCTACAGCCTGTCTTTTGCTTATGGAAAAACTTTGTTTTTCCGATACATGTACATAATTGCCTGATTGCCAAGCTCTTTCAGATCGATTGACTTTGTTGTTCTTCGAGCGCCTACAATATAGACACCTTAGCTCTACTTGCAAGAAGAAAACACAACTTTTAATACATATCCCCCCAAGAATGAGCGCCAATAATTAGAAAGAACAATATAAAACACAACATACTGAAACAATAGAGATAAAATGAATGAAACCAGGTAGAAGACGCGATCAAATTACTGATTAAACCTCTCCGAACATGACATCGTCAGTTCTTTCTGCTGAGTGGTCAAAACTTCTTTGGCTATCACCACGTCCTTCACTATCTGCTCAGACAATTCTTTCACCCCTGAAAATTTCTTCTCACTTCTTAGAAATTTGAGGAGATTGAGTTTTATTGGTCTCCCGTAAATATCCCTGTTAAAATCAAAAATATGGGTTTCCACGACCAATTGTTCTTCACCAAATGTTGGATTATATCCGATATTCAAGATCCCTCCATAACACTTGCCATCACAAATAACCTGCGTGACATAAACCCCACGCTTAGGGACCAGATCCTCTTCCTCAAGCTTCAAGTTGGCGGTAGGAAAACCAACCTCTTTACCACCCCGTTGTTTGCCAACCTGAACAGTCCCCCGAATTTGATAATGCCGCCCCAAAAGAAACCTGGCATCAGCCATCCTCCCCTCAATGACAAGCTGTCGTATTCTGGATGAACTGACAAGTTGGTTCTGCTCGTAATGTGCCTCAACCACATCCACAGAAAAGCCTAAGATCTTCCCCTGTTTTTTTATAAAATCAATATTTCCACTTCTCCCCTTGCCAAAAGCATAGTCATAACCAATGACTAACTCCTGAGTTCCAAGCCTTTTTACAAGCAGATCGGCAACGAAATGATCCGCTGTTGTCTTAGCGTACTCCTCAGAAAAAGGGACGATCAGTAAGATATCAATACCTGCCATCTCAATAAGTTCGATCTTCTGTTCGCACGTCGAAATAAGTTTAATTCCACCAGGCAGCAAAATTTGAAGTGGGTGCGGATCAAACGTTATCGCAATACTCGTTCCGCCTCTTTTCCGCGCTTTTTCAACAACCCGGGAAAACAGCTGCTGATGGCCCGAATGAACCCCATCAAAATTTCCAATGGTCACACATGCATTTAAAAAGGGTTCTTTAATTTCTCTATATATTTTCATAGGTCCAACAAAGTTTATTTTTTTCTTCGCTAAAACAAGAAAGTCTTGACAAAATTCTGCTCAGCGTTCATATTCTACCGCACTTGCCGAAGTGGCGGAATTGGTAGACGCGCTAGGTTCAGGGTCTAGTGGGGGTATCCTCGTGGGAGTTCGAGTCTCCCCTTCGGCACCAATGCCAGTATAAGGTTTTGAATTCATTAAGGATTCAAAACCTTTTCTTTTTTCTGGGTGCACATAGGTGCCGTTTGGGTGCTATCCAAGACCGTAGTAATTCCTTCTCCACCAGCATTAATAAATTGACCGTACACGTCCACAGTCATCTGTATAGAGTGGTGGCCCATCGCTTCTTTTACTGCCACCAGAGGGACATTAACAGATATTAGTAAGCTGGCGAATGTATGCCGAATAAAATCCAAACGTTTGGATTTTCTCCGACATACGGCTGCCAGTCATTTGATTATGTCCGGGGTTAATATCCGCACCCTTGCCGATATCTTAGGGCATAGAACCTTGCAAATGGTTCAGCGTTATACCCATCTGCTTCATGACTACAAACTTGCAGCCATCGACAACATTGGTTCACTGGGGCAGAAGCAAGACAAAAAGAGTCACTGATCTGGATTAGTTTGCCGCATCAGCAAATTTTTTTCCGGCCTTGAATTTGACGACATTCTTTGCGGGTATCTGTATGGTTTTGCCAGTCTGGGGATTGCGTCCTTCACGGGAAGCGCGTTTTGTAACGGAAAAAGTACCAAAACCAATCAGAGTGATTTTATCGCCTTCTGCCACGGCACCGGTAATTGCTCCAAGAACACTGCTCAAAGCTTGATCGGCTATCGCCTTACTCATATTACAATCTTTTGCCACTTTTTCTACCAGATCACTCTTGTTCATGTTTTCTCCTATTCTTATTCTGTGAACCTGTTTTAGTCTGAAAGACGCTCCCTGCTGAAATAGTAGAACTCCTGAAATATTGCAAGGTTATTTTGAGTCTTCCTCCAGAGTGGTCTTCATAAACTCGCTAATCTCCCGGGGTGTATAATATCGGAAGCGTATTTTTTT
>JAOZLO010000198.1:3495-5825 GCA_029934775.1 Desulfocapsaceae bacterium | reverse complement strand
GCTTCCTGAATCATCTGTAATTCCATCTCTTTAACCTCTTCAAGACCGACTGCCTCTCTTTCATATGGTACAGCCCTTTTATCCATGGACGCAAGAAAATGATCCGGCAGATGATGAACCTTGATTTCCTCTTCCTCAGTCATCGCCACCATCCTCTTTATAAGGTTCTCCAACTCCCTGACGTTACCTGGGAATCCGTAGCTCATGCAGGAATTCCTCGCCGCCCTTGATATCGTTTTGTCAACTTTGTATTCCCGGTTGAATCGTTTTAGAAAAAAATCGATCAGAGGCCCAATCTCCTCTCTTCTCTCTGAAAGAGACGGTATTCTGAGCGGAACCACGTTGAGCCTGAAATAAAGATCACTCCTGAAACTGCCTTTTTCGACCATCTCTTCCAGGTTCCTGTTGGTCGCCGCTATGACCCTGGTACTTACTTTAATCGACCGCACGCCACCTACGCGAACCAACTCACCGCCCTCCAGAAAACGGAGAAGTTTCACCTGAAGATGTATTGGAATTTCACCTATCTCATCGAGAAAAAGAGTCCCCTTATCTGCAATCTCAAACAGGCCTTTTTTCCCCTGGGACGACGCTCCGGTAAAAGCCCCTTTTTCATAACCAAATAATTCAGACTCGATGAGTGTGTCTGAGATTGCACCGCAGTTGACATCGATGAATTTGCCGCTTCTGTGCTCAGAAAGCCTGTGTATCATTCTCGCAATCATACTCTTTCCGACTCCGGTATCTCCAGTAATCACAAGAGTCAGATCATATTTCGCAGCCCTGATTGCCGTTTTCATAACTTCGTGCATAGCTGGAGCCTTAACTACAAAATCCTGCAACTCCGTGGCCGCAAGTCCAAAATCACTGAACTCATAACGGGTTTCACGCTCCAGGAGTTCCTGCTCAAGACTCTCGGTGAGATTTTCAAGACTCGTAATATCGCGATCATTTACCAGGACAAAACGAATAGTACCGTCATCTCCGAAAATCGGCATACCGGTGGCCAGGATTCTCTGGCCGTTCCTGGAAATCTGAATCATGGAAACCTGCTGTTTCTTCTCAATAACTTCCAGGGCAACAGATTTATCATAGAACCCGGCAGCAACAATCTCGCGAACATTTCTACCAAGAATCTTAACCACTTCAAAGTCAACCATCTTTTCCGTGGCCCGATTAACCATTATCACAGTCCCCTCGTGGTCGGTAATAAACAACCCGTCTTTTGAATTCCGCATGATTGCCTCAAAAACCACCTCAAAATCCGATGGTTCCAGTCCATATGCACTCTTCTTGTATTGTGTCATTATGCTGCTCTCAGTTTCATGCCGTTTTTATGCCTCCGAACCTTCAGGCGATTTGCCCCCAGTAGTGTCCGGTTTAGATCCTGCAGGAGGATTTATGGGTAACCAATGAAGCCGTTTTCGATGCTATGCAATTCCTTAACCGGACACTGCTGATTTAACCCTAATCGAAAGATCAAATTTTCTTAATACAGCCAAGTAACAAAAATATGGCCACTGTTTCAACAAGATTTAATTTTTCAAAGTAAATAATCGGCTAGCAAGCTGTTTGGGCATCATATTTGCTTGTTGTTTTCTTAAGATTAAACTTTATCTAAGGAGGTTCGCTTTGAAACGCAACTCGCATGCAGGCTACCTGCAAAGCGGGGGTTTAAGCCTCAACATGTTTACTGAGGATGAGCTGTATGAAATCCATCTGGCTACCCTCGAAGTACTCGAGCACACTGGAGTCTACTTCGAGGATCAAGAGGCCAGGGAAATTCTGGCAGATGGAGGTGCTGCAGTTAATCTCAAAAATCATGTTGTTAAATTCCCGCCCTACATGGTAGAGGATGCCATTCGCTCGGCACCCGGGAGTGTCAACCTGGCAGGCAGAGATCCTGACAAGGATTACGTGCTTGGAAACAACCGGGTCGGCTTCACCAATTTTGGTGAAGGTATATCGATAACCGATATACACACCGGGGTGTTGAGAGACACGGTAAAAAAAGATGTAGAGGAAAGTGCGATCATTGTCGATTACCTTGACGGTATCGACGTCTATGAACGTGCAGTCGGTGCACATGATGTAAATCAGGACGCACAGCCCTTACACAACGCTGAGGCGTTTCTGGCCAACACAACCAAGCACTGTTTTCACGGTGCTGGAGATGGCCGCCTTATGAAAGGGGCAATCGACCTGGCTGCAGCCATTGTTGGGGGGCACGACAAACTTGCCGAAAGACCAATAATCTCTTTTAACACCTGCCCGATCAGTCCCCTGAAACTGGTGAGAGACTGTACTGAAATCATCATCGAAGGGGCAAG
>JAOZLO010000198.1:0-3395 GCA_029934775.1 Desulfocapsaceae bacterium | reverse complement strand
GGCTAGGCTGATTCAAAAGTAGCAGATGGACAAGCTGCCCATGAAAAGACATTAACAGGCCTCCTCACAGCGTTGGCAGGTGCCAACCTGATTTATGGTCTGGGTATGTTGGAATCAGGCGTAACGTTTGATTATGGACAACTTGTCATGGATAATGAATTTGCCGAAATGATTAAACATGTCGTCAATGGTATCCCGGTAAACGAGGAAACCCTTGCTGTGGATGTAATTGCCAAGGTAGGACCCTTTAAGCAATTCATCACCGAAAAGCACACGTTTAACCATATGAAGAAAATGTCACAGCCTACTCTTATCGACCGCAGGGTTCGGGAGAAATGGGAGAAGGCCGGAGGCCAGACCATGCATGAAAAAGCACTGGATAAGGCCCGTGATATCCTCAAGAATCACAAACCGACACCTCTCTCTGATGAGATCAGGTCAGAAATGAGATCCATTGTAGAAAATGTTGAAGCAGAGATCAGGGAAGAAAAAGAACGGCAGATAAAAGATAAACGCTGAGAAAATAAGAATACCCCCGTCCCGGCAAAAAGCCGGTGACGGAGGTTCTTGCCTACCTCATATTGATACGTTCTTCACTCCTTCAACGGGTAAGGTGATTGTAAAGGTTGTACCCGCACCAGACTCACTTATCACATCAATTTTGCCACCATGTTTTTTAATAATTCCATAACTAACCGACAGCCCAAGTCCCGTCCCTTTTACTGCCGATTTGGTTGTGAAAAATGGGTCAAAAATCTTGTTCAGATATTGAGACTCAATTCCTTTACCACTGTCCTGGATTTTGATACCAATATTCTCTCTACGGCTGTCCACTTCAGTGCTTACAGTAATTGCTCCTCCCTCCTCACAGGCATGAGCAGCATTGTTGAGAAGATTGAGAAGCACCTGTTTTACCTGGTCACCAACCGCCTCTATCTGCACCATATCTTGAGCGAAATGAGTATTAACAATTATATCTTTTGTAATATACTCTTTCCTGCCCAACACCAGAAGGCTGTCTATGGCAGCCTGGACATCCATGGGAGCAATCTTACCTGAAGAAGGACGGTTAAAATCCTGTAGACTGCTTATGAGGTCTTTCATGCGATCACATTCTTTGATCGCCATATCAATCAACGCCACATCTTCCACTTCCATTTCAGCTCTTCTCTTTACCCCTTTAATTACTGTCATAATGCCCTGCAGTGGATTATTGAACTCATGGGCAATAGAGGCAGACAACCCACCAATGGCTGCAAGTTTTTCGGAATGAAGCAACTGTTCGTGGCTGTTTTTCAGCTCTATGGTGCGATCCCTGACCCTCTCTTCCAATTCATCATGGGCTTTTATCAAGGCTTCTTGTCCCTGTTTTCTCAGGGTGACATCCTGAATTGTACCGGCAACACGGACTACCTTACCTTCATTATCCCGCTCGACTACTTTACCTATTGCCTCCATCACCCACTCACGACCAGAGTCATTAATTATCCGAACATCGACATGGAGCAAGTCGCCGCTTCCCAGAGCGTTACTCCACTCTGTCATAAATCTTGCAACATCACCAGGATGGATTCGCTGTATGAACTTGTTAAAGCCCGGAGCAAACTCTTCAATTTTTTTATCGAAAAGCCTATAGGATTCGGCGGACCATTCTGATTTTTTTGTAATCATATTTGAATCCCAGCTCCCAACTTTGGCAACTGCCTGTGACTCCGTCAGTTGACGTTCTCTCCTTTTAATTTCCTTTTCAGCATTTTTCCTATCTGATGTATCAAGTAAAATTCCATCCCAGGAGATATCCCCGTTTTCTCTGCGTTTGGGAAGGGATATCGTGTTAATCCAACCTGTCTTGCCGTCAATAAGTACTCTGAACTCATAATTATATGGTGAAAGTGATTCCGCAGATTTTATTAGAGAACGTTCAAAACCCGGAACATCATCAGGATGCATAAACTGCATGATTGAGTTTATATCTTGATTCACTTCTTCCGGAGAAACACCGAACATTGACCGAACACCTTCACTAATGTAAGGCATAGAATATGATCCGCTTTCATCCATCACAAACTGGTACACCAGCCCGGGAAGGTTTGCAGCAATCTTATAATATCGATCTCTGCTGGCTCTGAGATCCTCTTCGACCTGCTTGCGATCGGTAATGTCTCTAACCGCTGCGACTCTGAATTTTTTATTTTTAAATTTTATATCTCTGGCCTCAATTTCTATAGGAAAGAGAGTCCCGTCCTTTCTCTTTGCCACACCCTCATACGTTTTTGCATAACTTTTAACTAAATTTTCCCGCACTACTGCATGATATTCCGGCGGAACACATAACTGAATTATGTTTTCACCGATTAACTCTTCCCTGGTATACCCGAGCATTTTTGTGAGTGCTTCATTTGAATCGATGACCACACCATTGTTATGGATCATTATTCCTTCAAAAGAGAATTCAGAAAGCGTTTTGAATCGTTCCTTGCTCTCGCGCAGAGATTCTTCAACCCGTTTATGTTTATCGAAAAGCTGTGCATTACGAATCGCTGAACCAACGTGTAATCCGATTGCTGCACAGAGATACTTATCACTTTCACTCAATATGTCCGGTGGGTGGGTGAGAATAACCATTACACCGACAATCTCGTCGACGCCATGAATGGGGACACCAATGAAAGAGTTCAATCCCTCTTTCTCAACCACAGGACGTACGACACGCTTATCTTGAGAAGAATTTATCGGTATATATATTGATTGACCTGTCTGGGCAATGTGGCCGCTAAGACTTTCACCAGGCTGAACATGTCTGTTTTTAAATTCGTTCACGAAAGCTTCCGATAAACCAAAAGATGCTCCCCATGATAAACATCCGGTAACAGGGTTTTTCAAGAATATCATCCCTGCTGAGCCATCCAGAGTTTCGATTGTATTTTTCAGAATGCGTGCAAGAACCTCTTCCAGGTTAAGCGTTGAATTCGCCAACAGTCCAATTTGATTAATCGCCTTCAATTGCTTCTTGTTGAGTTCTTTTCCTGATTTATTATATTCAGAGACAGTTTTTTCCAACTCTAAAATACGTTTTTCTAATTCTTCACGGGTTGGCATATCAGGCATGACAGTCACCTATAGATTATCACTGTATCAAATAAATTTTCTTCCCTGGGGTGCCATTTTTTCTGGCAATTAAACATTCTAAAATACTCTGTTTGCAAAAAGTAAACTACACTTATAAGGGAAAAGGAAGGAAAGGGCCAGCCACTTCCGCTGGGTATGTACGGCGTGGCATGATGAGTTATTTCTGTATAATATCACCCTCGTGTGATATTATACACTGTATTACCATGTGGCTCAACATGGAGAGAGGAGAAAAATCGGGAGATAAGCTTTGCGCAAATTAAATT
>JAOZLO010000197.1 GCA_029934775.1 Desulfocapsaceae bacterium | reverse complement strand
GAGCTGTGCGAGTCAGACAATATGGGCCTTATGCTCATTACCCACGACCTGGCCGTGGTATCCCAGGTTACCCAGAGAATTGCGGTGATGTATGCCGGAATCATTGTGGAACTTGGTTCAACCACATCGATTGTTCAGAAACCTCAACACCCATATACTATCGGTCTTCTGGGGGCGCTGCCGCAGCGTGCTACCAGATCAAAGAGATTAAACCAGATACCTGGTGTCATGCCGGGACTTGCCAAAATTCCACCGGGCTGCCCTTTTTCCAACAGATGTACTCTGGTTGAAGCAATCTGCCGGTCCACACGACCAGTTCTCGAGACAAAGCAGAGTGGGAGCCAGGTCGCCTGTTACCTGGTAAAATAGAATCGCTAACAGGTATTACAATTGAAGGGAATGAACCCATGAAATCCGATGTTTTAGTCAGTATCCGCAATCTCGTCAAATATTTTGACATCTCTGGCGGATGGCTGGAACAACTCCGTTTTACCGGTGGCCGTATTCATCGCCAGGAAGTCGTCGTTAAAGCTGTTAATGGTATTAGTATTGATATCCATAAGGGCGAAACGGTTGCCGTTGTAGGTGAGTCGGGGTGCGGTAAATCAACCCTGGCCCGAACAGTTATGGGGTTGTATCCTCCCAACAGCGGCGAAGTTTACTACCAGGATAAGCGCATAGACCATCTGTCAGAGAAACAGCTTAAATATTATCGAACGC
Organism: Desulfocapsaceae bacterium; assembly: GCA_029934775.1. GTDB lineage: Bacteria > Desulfobacterota > Desulfobulbia > Desulfobulbales > Desulfocapsaceae > Desulfomarina. Next base: position 5,113 of record JAOZLO010000197.1, on the reverse strand, counting down.
GGATGCAGATGGTTTTTCAAGATCCGTATGCCTCGCTCAATCCCCGGATGACGGTTGAAGATACGTTGAGTGAGCCTGTTCACTTTCATCATCGATCAATGACCAGAGAACAGGTAAAAGAGAAGATCATTAAGGTGATGAAACAGGTTGGTATTGATCCGGACTGGCAGGACCGATTTCCCCACGAATTCTCAGGTGGACAGCGGCAGAGAATTTCCATTGCCAGAGCTCTCGTTCTAGACCCTGATTTTATTGTTGCAGACGAACCGATTGCAGCCCTTGATGTATCTATTCAGGCACAGATTCTTAATCTGCTGATGGATCTTCAGCAGGAGAATAATCTTACCTATCTCTTTATAAGCCACGATCTCTCAGTCATAGAACATATCTCTAACAAAGTTGCTGTCATGTACCTGGGATCACTTTGTGAGTTTGGTGACACCGAGCAGCTTTTTACAAACCCCACCCATCCTTACACCCAGGCTCTGCTTTCCGCCATACCAAAACTTGGAGAGCGCTTTTCCCATACAAGGCTGACTGGAGACGTGCCGACACCTATTGATTTGCCTCCAGGCTGTGTATTTCATACCAGATGCCCCCATGACAGGGAAATATGTAGCCGACAGGCCCCTCAGCTTACAGAAGAAAATGGTGCAACTGCTGTTGCCTGCCATGGTGTGTCAGAAGGGTGGTTTAAATGAAAAAATAAACTTGAACCGTTCGGGTTACTTTACGGTGCCATTTATGGTGTTTTCTACATAATCGGTGATTCAAACATGTCGGGAATCGCTTGATAAATGAAAAGCATAGAGCAAGGTATGTGGAAAGATAACACAAGTATTCAAATTAAATTTTTTAGAAATATGATTGTCATTACCCTGGCCTCAATTGGGTTATGGAGTCTGATTTGGATACAGGGAGAATATTCTGCATTTAAAATGCGATCGGAATCGATACGTGCGGCATATGTAGAATCTCAAAAGACACTGCTGAAAAATGAAGTAGCCGATGTCGTAAGACATATCAGCAGGATCCGGAGGGTGTCTGCAGGAAAACTGAAGGACACACTTAAAGAACGGGTATACGAAGCACATCATATAGCAATGAATATCTATCGGGAAAATGTCAGTTCTAGAGAACTTCCTGAGATTGGAAAAATGATCAGAGATGCATTAAGAGCAGTTCGGTTTAATGATGGACGCGGATATTATTTTGCTGTTTCCATGGATGGGGTAGAACAGTTGTATCCTGTCAAACCTGAATTTGAAGGTAAAGATGTTATTGATCTGCAGGATTCGATGGGGAATTTTGTTATCAAGGAGGAAATGGAAGTCATTAGAAAAAACTGGAGTGAGGGTTTTGTTACGCACTTCTGGACACAACCGGAAAAAGATCCTGCCAGGATGTACAGCAAAATTTCTTTTGTGAAGTATTTTGAACCGTTGGACTGGTACTTTGGTGCCGGTGATTATCTTGATGACTTCGATGAAGAAGTTAAAAAAGAAGTTTTGAGTGATATAGTGGGACATAGATATGGAATAGGTGGTTATTTTTTTGGAAGCACATTGACAGGGGATGGGCTTTTTACCAATGGGAATATTTCAAGAGGGACCGGCAGCATTTTGAACCTTACCGACCCCGAAGGTGTAAAAATTATTCAAGAACAACTTAAGGCCGCTGAAAATCCCGATGGCGGTTTTGTCTATTATTCATGGAAGAAACTGTCAACAGAAGTTCCAACACCTAAGATGTCCTTTGTCAAAGCGATTCCTGAGTGGGGATGGATGCTTGGTGCAGGGGTGTATCTTGATACCATCGAAGAAACTCTGTCTAATAATAAGGCTGTTTTCATTGGTGAACTTCAGAAAAAAATTATCAGAAGTGTATTTGTTCTGGCAATATTATTCTGCATGGTCATTTTCTGGACAAAACGTATTTCGAATCAAATTCAGAAATCGGCTGAGATTTTTTTATCCATGCTGAAACGGGCCAATACTGAATTGATTGCTTTGGATCCAACACATATTCAATTGAAAGAATTTAGAGATATTGCAGTATCGGCTAATGAGATTCTGGAGGACAGAAGGCGGGCGGAAGAGGCATTGATAGAGAGTGAGAAAAAATTTAGATCTATTTTTGAAAATGGGGTTGAGGGGTTTTTTCAAAGCACACCGGAAGGTGTTTTTACCCGTGTTAACCCTGCCTTTGCAAAGATGTTCGGTTATACTTCTCCCAAAGAGCTGATTTCTGAGATTTCAAATATTGCAAAAGAGATCTACGTCAATGACGAAGATCGTTGTCGATACAAACAGCTTCTTGGCAAGGCAGGTTATGTAGAGGAATTTGAATTCAGGGCCCGTTGTAAAGATGGCTCATATATCTGGGTATCAGACAATACCAGGGCTATTTGTGATGAGCATGGCACAGTTATCCGCTTTGAAGGTAATGTGAGTGATATTACAGAGCGTAAACAGGCAGAAACAGAAAGACTTAATCTGCAGGCACAGCTCCAGCAAGCACAGAAAATGGAAGCTATCGGTACCCTTGCTGGAGGAATAGCCCATGATTTCAATAATATTCTGGCAGCCATCCTCGGATATAGTGAAATAGCACGGGATGAGTTGTCTGTGGGGGATCCTATAAGGAAGGATCTGGACCTGGTGATACGCTCCTGCGACAGAGCTGCTGATCTGGTTAATCAGATTTTAACTTTCAGCCGTCAGGGGGAAGATGATTGCAGACCACTTAAAATTCAATTTATCCTCAAAGAGGTTCTGAAACTGTTACGAGCCACTCTACCGGCAACTATTGAACTCAAAGAAAATATTTCAGTAAAATGTGGTTCAATTTTGGCCGATCCCAACCAGATACACCAGGTAATGATGAACCTCTGCACCAATGCAAAAGCAGCTATAGGTGAAAAAATCGGGGCCTTGAGTGTTTCCCTGTCTGAAATCCAGATCAACCATTCAAACATCGTTGCCGATTGCCCTGAATTACCATATGGTACTTATATTGATCTTGACATCAGCGATACCGGTTCCGGCATGGATGGATTGACACGATCAAAGATATTTGATCCATTTTTTACAACTAAGGAAAAGGAAAAAGGAACCGGGCTTGGCTTGGCAGTTGTGCATGGAATCATAAAACAGCATAAGGGAGGGATCACTGTTGCCAGTGAGCCTGGACAGGGAACCACCTTTCATGTGTATATACCGGTAGTAGAAAAGGTAGCGCATGTCGAGCAGGTCGAAATTGTAGATGAACTACGGGGCTCTGAGCGGATACTGCTCGTTGAAGATGAAGCATTACTGGCCGAGATGATTGAACGTATGTTGCATAGCCTCGGATATACAGTGTCTGTTTTTACCAGCAGTCTTGAAGCATTGAGTGCGTATGAAATTAATCCGGATAATTTTGATCTGGTTATTACCGATATGACAATGCCGGAAATGACAGGAACTGATCTGACAAAAAAAATACTTGCATTACGACCGGAGTTACCTGTTATACTGTGTACGGGGTTTAGTGAGACAGTAGATGAGGCTAAGGCCAAAACCATTGGTATTCGTGAGTATCTCTTGAAACCTGTCGATAAACACGTCCTGGCGAAAATTGTCAAGAAGGCATTAAGACCTAACTGACACCCCACAAGGGGTATAAGTGCCATGGGTGGTTAATGTAACCACATAATTTTAAAACGCATTACTCGATTATTTGTTATTTATTACTGTTTTTATGGAGTAAGGCACTGATAAGAGTATTGCAAGGTATGTTCTTCAGGTAAAATTGCTGGTTCCATATAATGTTACTTTTTCAGGGCAAAGAGTTATGCATCATAAAGAATTAGATCTCTCTACAATCACAGAAAGAGTTTTACTCGTTGATGACGATGAAGATATGCTTGGTCTCCTCAGTCGTCATGTTACTCTATTTGGACTGCAGTCGGATCAGGCCAGGGATGGCAGGGAAGCAGTAGAGCTTTTGCAGGTTCACCAATATGGCCTGATCATTTCTGATATTACAATGCCGGAAATGGATGGTATGGAGCTATTACTCCATACCAGAGTTCATTATCCACAGGTGGATGTGCTTGCAATTTCCGGTTACAGTGATCGATATAATTTCACTGATCTCGTTTCCGCAGGAGCGATTGATTTTATCGCAAAACCATTTAAGCAGGGTGAATTGGAAGCGAAATTACAGCGTGTTTTTCGAGAGCGAATACTCCTGGCTGAACTGGCACACAGTAAGGAAAAAGAAAAATCGTTTTTTCTGCATATTGTCGAGTCACTTGCTATTTCACTGGATGAAAAAGATAAGTACACTCATGGTCACTCAAGAAGGGTGACAAATTTTTCACTGCAACTGGCGGAACATGCAACAGATGAGAAAGTTGACTTTGAACTGTTACGACTGTGCGGAGTGTTACATGATATTGGTAAGATAGGTGTGCCTGACAAAATATTGGGAAAGGTCGGAAAGTTATCACCGGAAGAATTTGCAATTATCAGAAAACACCCGGAACAGGGTGCCGAAATTTTACGTCCTATGGTATCAGATGGACGAATTGCCGAGATTTCTAAAATTATACGACACCACCATGAACGTTATGATGGGAAAGGTTATCCCGATGGCCTGGAGGGGAAAGAAATTCCTTATATGTCTCGAATTATAACAATTGCTGATAGTTACGACGCCATGACTTCTGACAGGCCTTATAGAAAAGGTATGCGTGATTCCAGTGCATTAGAAGAGATACACGAAAACAGTGGTACGCAATTTGACCCGAAATTGGCTGAGAGCTTTATACAATTTATGAAAGAATGTGCTGCCTCAGATCCCTGCCCTCTGCGTGATCTCTGTGTTGTGTTTTCTGAGATACAAAAAAGTACGGTGTTGAGAAATTATGAAACGCAGTATTGTCTGAGCAATTTCAAAGCATGTGCCCGGTATAAAGTCCGGAATGAAGAAAACATTGCAGGGGATCTCCTGCCCGACGGTAGCTTTCTCACAGAATAATTATAATGTTATGTATTAAGTCGGCCGGTTCAGCATGTCAGTGGAGACACGGTTGCGGCCGTCCTCTTTAGCTCTGTAGAGTGCCTTG
>JAOZLO010000196.1 GCA_029934775.1 Desulfocapsaceae bacterium | reverse complement strand
GTTTAAAATCAAAAGTACATTGACAAAAAAAAATGTATATGTACAATTGAAAATAATGTAAATGTACATTTTAGAGGTCATATGGAACTTACAGAAAAGCAGGCCCATTTTTTGGGCTACCTGGCTGAACGGATAGCCGAAGATGGTCGAGCACCGAGCCTCAGACAGGCCGCATTTGATATGGGGGTGAGTCATACGGCTGTGGCCCAGTTAATGGCCCAACTGGAGAAGAAAGGCGTGCTGGAAAGGGAGGGACATTATGGTCGCACGGTCCGTCTTTTGTCAAAAACCGGAGAGCAGCATCGGAGCGGAAGAGGCAGGGAATTGCCGATAATTGGTCAGGTTACCGCCGGGCTGCCGATGTATGCCCAGCAGGAGTGGGAAGGAGTGGTGGTGGTTGATAAATCGATATTTGTCGGAGACAACCTCTTCTGCCTGCGGATTAAAGGAGAATCGATGAGGGATGCCGGCATCCTGAATGGTGACCTGGTTGTCTGTGAGCCTCGTCAGTATGCTGAAAACGGTGAAATTGTGGCGGTATTGGTTAGAGGCGAGGAAGCCACGGTGAAGCGTTTTTTCCTCTATTCAGATCATATTGAACTGCGACCCGAAAATACGAATTTTCCGGTTATCTGTTATCCCTTCAGCGAGATACTGGTGCAGGGTAAGGTTACTGGAGTGATCCGAGGTAAGAGCAGTGAATTTGACGGGAACGGAGAATAAGAACATAAATGTGTCACCCGGCAGAGTGGATGTCGTTATTCCCCGGAAGATGCAGACAGTAGGAGCTGGATACCAGCATCAATGCGGCCTGTATGTAGGCACTTGCGGTTATTCATACACGGAGTGGACAGACAATGATTTTTATCCCGCTGCCACCAGGAGTTCCGAAATGCTGTCACTGTACAGCCGTTGTTTTTCTGTGGTTGAGCTCAACTACACCTGGTACCAGATGGCACGGGCTGATGCTGTTTCCCGGATGGTGAGTAAGGCGCCGAAACATCTCCTGTTTGCCGCTAAACTGACCAGAACAATGACTCATGAACGTGCTGTGGACTGGCGGGAACAACTTGCCCTTTATATTCAGGGGATTACCCCATTGAAAAAACGTCTTGCGGCGGTACTGGTACAATTGCCACCGGATTTTCACAGAACTATTGATAATCGTAATTATCTGGCTGCCCTGCTTGATGGTTTGCAGGAATTACCGGTAGCTGTGGAATTTCGTCATGCCTCCTGGGCTGTTGATTCTGTTTTCGCAGAACTTGAGCGACGACGGGTCAGCCTGGTGGCTGTTGATGAGCCTGAATTACCAGGTCTGTTTCCCTCACTTGATGTTGTCACTAATCCAGCTCTTTTTTATGTTCGGTTTCATGGCCGCAACAGGGACGGGTGGCGTTCAAGCAATATGCAGAAAAAATTTAATTACGATTATTCAGAAGAAGAGCTGTGTCATTGGGCAGATGAGTATATCCGGCCAATGGCTGCCCGGGCTGAGCGCGGGGTTCTGTTTTTTAATAACCATGTCAAGGCTCAGGCTCCCCGTAATGCACAGAAGCTGGTAAAGATCCTGACTTCTGGACTGACACTCATCGGCAAAGATAGTCAAAAGGGTTCAGGGTGAAAGAAAGATCGGTTATTCATTTTAACGTGGCCGATTTTGCCGTTTCAGTTGAGCGTGTTGTAGACAGCGGACTCAACCGACGCCCTCTTATAATTGCACCTCTGCAGGCTGCACGGGCAGAGGTGTATGATATGAGTGAGGAGGCGTTTGGTGAAGGAGTTCGTAAGGGAATGGCTTTGCGACAGGCGACAAGGTTGTGCCGGGGGGCTGTGCTGTTGCCTCCCAGGCCTGCATTATATCAGAAGGCGATGGCCGCATTTTTGAAAGTGGTACGGAACTATTCTCCTTTTATCGAATGCGGATCGGCCGATGGTCATTTCTTTATTGATGTTACCGGCACCCACAGGCTTTATGGACCACCTCCCGATATCGGTCTGCGTGTTCGTCGCTCTGTTCGCAGTCATCTTGGCATTAATCCTATCTGGGCCCTTTCGACCAGTAAACTTGTGTCGAAGGTAGCTTCCCGTCTGGTGAAACCCGTGGGGGAATATATCGTCAGTCCAGGTGAAGAGGCTCTTTTTCTCGCTCCGCTGCCGATAGCGATTTTGCCTGGCCTCACTCGCCGGGAACTGCAGAAACTTGAAGGGTTTGAGCTGAAGACTGTTGGTGCCCTGGCAGGGCTGAGCAGGCAGCAGCTCATGGTGCCTTTTGGCAGCCGGTGCGATTATCTCCACCAAATCAGTAAAGGCATCGATGAAAGTGTGGTCAGTAGTCCTGCTTCAACCATGCCGGCAATTGATTGTGAATGTTCTTTTGCTGAGGACAGCAACAATCGAAAGGAGGTAGAGGCAGTTGTGATCGATCTGGTTGGCAGGGCAGGGTTCTCTCTGCGGAAAAGTTGTCAGGTTGCACGTCGGGTTGGGATCTGGCTACGGTATTCAGATGGTACGCATGTGGTGCGTCAGGGTTCCTGCCGTACCGGTACTGATAGTGACTTTGCCTTGAGTCGGCTAGCTCTTAAGGTTCTGCAGCGAGCCTGGATCAGGCGTACACGGATCCGAAGTTGTCGTCTGGTTTGTGATCGTCTGCAGAAGCGGTCACCCCAGTTACTGCTTTTTCCTGATAAAGGGGAGAGAGAACAACGGCAGGAGAAGGTGCTGGGCGCCATGGACACCATTCGCAGTCGATTCGGTCATCTCTCGATTGGTCTGGGTAGTCAGAGTGGGCTTGAAGGATGATGTTTCCATTACGCGTTCGTTCCTATTATTCCCTGTTGCAGGGAACATCCTCTCCTGCCGTACTCTGCCGAAGTGCAAAACGGTATGGATACACAGGTCTTGCCCTCACCGACAGAGATAATCTTTATGGACTCTGGGCTTTTCTTGAGAGCTGCAGGCTCGAGGGTTTACGACCTGTTGTCGGGGCTGAAATTACAGAGCCCGGTTCCAACAAAATCATTACCTGTCTGGTCAGCAAAAAAGAGGGGTATAGCAACCTCTGTTTTCTGCTTACCAGGCGTCACCAGGAGCGGAATTTCACTCTGGCGCATAGTTTACCAGAATATTCGAAAGGATTGATTGTTCTCTGTCAGGATGTGGATTTATTGCAGAAATTTCAGCAGGAGGGTGTGGAGATAGCAGCTGATCTGGGAGGGCGTCCGACAGAGACTGGTCGGTTTTTACGAAACTGGGCTGCTGCACATGATATAACATGTGTTGCCACCCCTGACAGTGACATGGCCGAGAGAGAGGATTTTCATCTTTCCTGTCTGCTTAAAGCAGTGCGTGAAAGGGCAACTATCAGTGAAGTGCAGGAAAGGGAGGATATTGGCAAGTCAGACTGGATGGCCGGGCCGGAGGAATATTGCGATAGATTTGCCGTCTGGCCGGAAGTGGTCGCGGCTACAGAGGGTGTGGCTGATCTCTGTAATTATAGTGGGCCCGATTGTGGCGCAGTTATGCCCCCCTGGCGTGGAGGAGGTGATAAATCCAATGGTTCAGTTCTGCGGCAGAAGGCATTTCTCGGCGCCAGACGCAGATATGGAGATGATCTTGGCGAGCCGGTGATTGAGCGTCTGGAGCATGAGCTGGCGGTTATTGAACAGATGGGATTTTCTTCCTATTTTCTCGTGGTCCGGGATATTGTTCACAGGAAGGGAGAAGACGGCAGACGGAGGAAGCGAAGGATCTGTGGCCGCGGTTCCGGTGCAGCCTCCCTTGTTGCCTATTGCCTGGAAATCACAAACGTCTGCCCGATAAAATATAACCTTTATTTTGAGCGGTTCCTGAATCCCGGCAGGACCGATCCTCCTGACATTGATATAGATTTTTCCTGGGACGAACGGGATGACGTGCTCAGCGAGGTTTTAAACGATTTCAAAGGTCATGCCGCGATGGTCTGCAATCATGTTTTTTTCAAAGCGCGTATGGCTATACGGGAAACAGCAAAGGCTTTTGGCTTACCGGGATATGAGATATCACAGGTAACCAGGAGGTTGCCGTGGATGTATGACAAACATGGTGAAGAGAGCCTGGAACAGCGTATCAGCAGTCTTGTTACTTTCAGAGGGCAGGAGCTGCTGCCTCCCTGGCCGGAAGTGCTGGCTCTGGCGGAAAAGCTCATCGGAGTTCCGCGATATCTCTCTGTACATCCTGGAGGGGTGGTGATAACGCCGGAACCGATAAGCAGCTATGTCCCGGTAGAGTTGGCAGCTAAAGGGGTACCGATTATTCAGTGGGAAAAGGATGGAGCTGAAGAGGCAGGACTGGTAAAAATCGATATCCTTGGTAACAGGAGCCTTGGAGTGATCAGGGATTGTCTTCACGCCGTAGCTGAAAGCAGGAGTGTGCCTGTTGAGACGGACTGGCAGCCAGAAAATGATATTGAGACAAGGCTTGCGGTTGCACGGGGTGAGACCATGGGCTGCTTTTACATAGAAAGTCCGGCCATGCGACTGTTACAGCAGAAGGCAGCGAGCGGGGATTTTGAAGAGCTGGTGATTCAGTCGTCGATTATTCGGCCGGCGGCCAACGAATTTGTCAGGGAGTATGTTCGGCGTCTGCATGGTGGAAGCTGGCAGCCGCTCTGTGCCGAGATGGGAGACGTTCTTGATGAGACATATGGCCTGATGGTTTACCAGGAAGATGTCGCCAGGGTTGCAGTGGCCCTTGCCGGGTTCAGTCATAGTCAGGCTGACGGTTTACGCAGGGTGATGTCTAAAAAAGAGAAGAAGCTCAAGCTGGAAAACTATAGAGAACGTTTTTTTGCGGGATGTGCGGCTCGAAAGAGTGAGCTGGCCGATGTTGAGAAAATGTGGCGGATGATGATGAGTTTTGACGGCTATTCTTTTTGTAAACCGCATTCAGCTTCCTATGCCCGGGTATCTTACCAGGCGGCATATCTTAAGCGACATTTTCCCGCTGAATTCATGGCGGCAGTGATATCTAACCAGGGAGGGTATTACTCAACTTTTGCCTATGTCTCCGAAGCGAAAAGACACGGGCTGGAAATCCTTCACCCGGATGTACGACAAAGTGAAATACAGTGGACCGGAAAAAAAAGCTGGATACGTGTCGGCCTGCAGGAGGTACGTGGCTTATCTCAAAAATTTCTGGAACGTCTTGTCCTGGAGCGGAAAAAAAATCAGTTTCTGGATAGTGTCGATTTTTTTGTGCGGACGAAGCCTGCGGATAGTGAGGCCTGTGCACTTATTCATGCGGGTGGTCTGGATAGTCTGAGTGAGATGCAGAATAGATCAGCACTGCTCTGGCAATGGACAAGTTACCGGCGTGCTCAAAAAACTGCATCCCGCCTCTCTCTTTTTGGTGTAACACTTCCGGCTCCTCCCCCTCTTTCCCCGCCGGATTTAAGAACCAGGTTGAGACGGGAATTTGGTGTCCTTGGTTTTCTCTGTGACATGCATCCCCTGCAATTTTTCACCCGTCACAGAGGACAGATGGTGAAAGCCTGTGATCTTGCAGATCATAAAGGGCGGCGTGTGGAACTGGCCGCCTGGCTGCTAACCGGTAAAGTAGTATCAACCCGCAGTAATGAAGTCATGGAGTTTTTAACTTTTGAGGATGAGACAGCTCTGTTTGAAACGACTTTTTTCCCGGATGTATATACGCGCTATGCAAATATTCTGGCCTGTGGAAAGCCATATGTCCTTACGGGGTTGGTGGAAGAGGACTACGGAGCAGTAACTCTGACTGTTGATAAGATTAGTGCCTTACCCCATAAAAGCTGTCATAAAAAACAAGAGATAAGCACCCTTATGG
>JAOZLO010000195.1 GCA_029934775.1 Desulfocapsaceae bacterium | reverse complement strand
CAATACAAAAGTTGTTATAATTGGCCAGGATCCCTATTTTAATGAACATCCGGAAAAAGGCCCCGAAGCTCATGGGTTATGCTTTTCCGTTAGAAAAGGAATACCGATCCCCCCCTCACTGAGAAATATTTTACAGGAAATTAATCGATCTATCTATAATGGTAAAAATATCAGTCTGGAAAGTGATTTAACCCGGTGGGCGGTACAGGGCGTACTTTTAATTAATGCCAGCTTAACAGTGGTTGCCAAAAGTCCAAATTCTCACTCTAATTTAGGCTGGCACAAAGTAATGGATAGTTTAATTGAAACAATATCCAGGAAAAGACAGAATACAGTTTTTATGCTCTGGGGCGCATTTGCTCAAAAGAAAACAGCTTTTATTGATCAGAGCAAACATCTGGTACTGGCCACAAGCCACCCTTCGCCTCTTTCTGCCCACAGAGGTTTTTTAGGTTCAGATATCTTTGTAAAATGCAACAATTTTCTAGCAGAGACAGGGCAAACTCCTATTACCTGGTGAAGCTGTCTCCTGACTCTGAAGCAATAGTTTTGATGATATCTTTTTTACCGATAACCCCCACCAGTCTATTATTGTCATTCAAAACGGGCAGGGTGTGAACATGCTGCTCTGACATTATTGTCGCAATTTCAGCAATCGTGGTAGTCTCCTGCACAGTAACCACATCCTTTGAAAAAATATCACCTACTGTTGCACCCGCCATTTTTTGTATTTCCTGTTCCATTTTATCGGGATTTTCGAGGAAAAAATAGGAATCCAGAATTGCAATTACTGAAGGTATATGTAATTTTTTATTCTGAAAGATTAAATCACTTTCAGTTACAATGCCAATTACCTGGTCTTCACTGCCTACCACTACAGCACCGCTGATAGCATGTTTTGTTAAAATACGGGCCAGTTCTTTGACACTGGTTTCTTTTTTTACAGTAATGACAGATCGTGTCATTATGTCTGAACTGCTAAGCATAGGTTCACCTCCATGTCCATTTCCAGTAAAAGGTTTTTATGGCACTGATCTTGCTTGGCTGGGCAACTGTTTTCAAGAGATATGTCTATGATCCCATAAGATTTTTAAGGGTTACAGGTATCCTGCTGGCCAGATCAGTTGCACTATATCCAATACCCGTTTTTGCATAGAGATCATCTCCAGCTCTGCCATGTAAAAAAACAGCAGAGACAGCTGCATTGTGGCTTGACATGCCCTGGCAGATAAATGCCCCGATAACACCACTGAGAACATCTCCCATTCCACCGGTCGCCATCCCAGGGTTGCCGGTTGTATTGATAGACGTAGATCCGCTACCTGTTACAATCAATGTTTCGGCACCCTTAAGTATAAATATTATATCATAATTTGAGTTTTTAAAAAAATGGCAGCCGATATGAGCAGCTTCAAGTCGATTACCTTGGATTTCTTTTGACGATAGAGCAATGAGCCTGCTGAGTTCACCCGGATGAGGAGTGAAAATTCTGGGCCCCGCCGGAGCCCTGATTTCGTTTTGAGAAAAAGAAAGCAAATTTAAGGCATCAGCGTCAATAATAAGCGGGCACTCAGCATCGTGGTATATATGAAGTACCAGTTGTCTTGTGCTTTCATCAGTACCAAGTCCAGGACCAATGACAACGGCCTGTTTCCCGCGTATTTTATCAAGAATTAAATCACAATCATCGTAGTGGAAAAAATCCCTGCTCGCCTCAAGAGGAATGGTCATCGCTTCAAAAAGAGAAGTTTCGTAAACCGTATTAAGATTGCGAGGTGCAAAAAGACTGACAAGGCCGGCTCCGGTTCGCAGAGCGCCCATGCCAGCTAAAATAGCTGCTCCTGTCTTGCCGGGAGATCCACCAATAACCAGGAGGTGACCATGACTGCCTTTGTGGGAATTATTTTTTCGGACCAGAGTTGCAGCTATCTTTTTGAACCTGCTCCTGGTAGACAATTCTATTCTAATATGGGCCTTATGTATAACTTCTTCAGGAATTCCAATATCAATAATTTCCAGTTTTCCAGTATGAGTGGGACCGTTATGAATAAATTGACCTGGTTTTGCGCAGCAATAAGCCGCAGTAAAATCTGCTCGTACACAATTGCCAAGAATATCTCCTGTATCAGAATCCAGCCCGGAGGGCGTATCAACTGAAATAACAGGAGATTTTCGAGCAAAATTGTCTCTATTTATAAGGTCAATTATGTGAGCAAAGTGGCCTTCAACCTTTCTGGTTAAACCTGTACCAAAAATAGCATCAATAACTGCGTAACACCGTCCTCTTTCAGTCTCATATTGATTCAACAGGAGTGGAACAGCTTCAACCTGATCTGCAGTAACGATTATATGAAATGGTAATTTGAGTTTTTGCGTGATTTTCAGATTAACTGCTGCATCCCCTTTCAGGCTATCCGGTTTAACTAGAAAGAAAAGTATCGGCTTGCATCCACGTTGATGAAGGTGTCTACCTATAACTAACCCATCACCTCCATTATTCCCAGGTCCTACAAAAACAACTGCAAATGTATCTCTACATGAGCCACATTGTTGTTCCATCATCTTAACAGTACCAAGGCCTGCATTTTCCATCAGGACAATACCTGGTATGTCAAAATCAGTAATTGCCGAATTATCGAGAGCTCGCATTTCTCTGGCTGTAGGAAGTTTCATTAGTGCCTTACTCCATAAAAGCTGTAACTCAGTTCAGTACCTCCTTGAGGGGTATAAAAAACAAGTAATCGAGTAATGTGCCTTGAAATTGTAAGTTTATATATACCACCATGGCATTTATACCCCCTTGTGGGGTGTTAGTACTGATCTCCTGTAAGAAATCACTCGTGTTCAGTTTGAAAACAGCATACTTTAATAACCGGTGTCACCGACTGTTCTTTTTCGCTGTGACTGCAGATAGCGTAGACTTCGAAATCCTCACCAGACACTACTGGTTAGAAATGGACTTAAAATGAGAACCTGAAAGGTTTAACCATTTTTATTTGTCTTTGATAGCACTACATAAGTGACACTGTTCAAATCCGGAATCAAGTGCAATTTGAATGTTTTTAAATTCGATCGTGCAGTTTGTACAGTTATAAAATTCACATTCTGGTAAGTGGAAGATTTTACTTTTAACATTACCCCTGATTTCTGTTTTAGTCAGTCGCTGACCGGAGCCGTCGTTGTACTCTTCATCAATCGATTTCAGGCCTCTTAAATGTGTTACTATTTTGGAATATTGTCCTGCGAAAAAATATGATATTTGACGGAAGTATTTTTCAAAGAAACTGGTCATTTTCTCCGGGAAAAGGGGTTTCTCATTTGAGATCTGAATAATCCAGAAAATTGCCAATAGTAGAAAGAGAACATTAGGTGTCCACATAGCTAAGGCAATAGGCAAAACATCTTCCTCTGCCAGGGTTTTTCCGAATGTGAACAAAATATAATAAAGTATAAAGATGGCAAGACCAGCTTGTATACCGATAGCTTTTTTCCCAGGTCTCGCCTGCAATCCCAGAGGGAGTCCAATAAGGCTTATCATCAAGCAACCAAAAGGGAGGACAAGTCGTTTGTGGTATTCTATAAGTAATTTCCGTTTGTGTGTAGTGTTTTGAGTTTCCAGTCGCGAGTTTTCAAGAAGTTCATCCATTGTAAGCGAACTTCGTTTTAGACGTGTAGCTCTTGTATCCGGAGGTAATAGTGGGATATTGATTATATATCTCTCAAATTGAACAATCTGAGCGCTATCATTTCCAGGGCGATGCAGGCTACCGTTTCGCAGCACTATCGAAACCATCATATCCTCAATATTACTTTTCATAGAACCGGTAGATGCCATAGTAATGACGGGATTCTGGACACCTCTCATATCTGAAACCCATACTTTTTGCCATTCTCCGGTCTTTTTATTTATTTTATCTACGTGGACAACAACATCCCCTAAAGCTTCCGTAAAGGAATGCTCTTTGATACCATGATTTATCTTCTCAGTCATAAGTTGATAGATCAGTCTTTTCATAGAAACTTCACTTAAAGGAATGAGTTTTATCGAAAAAAATGCAGTGAACAGAGCTATCAGTATCGCTACAACGATGGTCGGCGGTAACACCTGGTAGATGCTGATTCCACTTGCTTTCAAAGCCAGTATCTCAGAGTCACTTGAGAGCCGGGCAAAACCTATTGTGATCCCGATCATCGCAGCCATAGGGATCGAATAAAGAAAAATATTGGGAAAAAGAAAAGCAAAAAGTCGAACAAAATCAGGGAGACCAATATTAAGCTCGAGGGTGAAGTTGAGAAAAGGTATGAGTTTTACCAGGAAAAAAACACTGTTTATTATAATGAAACTTGCAAAAAAAGGTGCAAGCATTTCAGTTGCAAGATAGCTGTATAAAAGAAACGGGAGTCTGTATGATATTTTCATAACGACTAAAATAAAGTTGTATTATTTGCGATAAATTCGTAAAAGAATATTTCAAACATCATTCCAGCTGATACAGGGAATGATAATTAAGTGATGATATTATATTTTTACGAAATCATTATTTCCAAAGCAATCTATCCTCGGTAAATTGGGACCAAAATATTCCTTTTATCCGGATTAAGTACAAGCGAGCATGACGATGCATTTATATGAAACTGAAGAAGGCGATAAATGGGTGTGCATTACCTGTGGAGTTGAAGAAGAGTCAACGATAAAAGCGAAAAAATGGGAATGGATTTTTGACAAAGCAGACCAGACTCTTCGCTGTTCACTCTGTAAGCTTCCTGACTACGATTTTGAAGATTGATGAGGATGCCTTATACCGAGAGAGTTCCCCCTTGTGGGGCTAGAATTTAGAATCTGTTATTGGTTCCTCAATTGTAACGTCGATCCAGTGTTGATCCCACCATTCCTTAGGGGTTACAAACATTCCATTTATCAGCATTGAAAAATGGAGATGATCCCCGCCGGCCATTCCGGTTGTTCCTGTTAAACCAAGAACAGTCTGCTGGTCAACCTTGTCTCCGACGGCCCCGTTAATCTGGCTGAGATGAGAGTAGAGACTGAAAACACCCTGTCCATGATCTATCATTATCATATTTCCATATATTCCGAGATAATCAGCAAAAATAATAACTCCCTGATTGGCAGCTTTAACATTGGCTCTGCGCGTTGACGCAATATCCATACCCAGATGAGTCTGGTTATCCACTGCTTTCCCTTTAAAGAAATATGTTCTGTAATCTGCAAAACCGGCGCGCGAACTACCTGCCATTCGCAGGAATCGTCCTTTCCAGAATCGTTCTTCCCGTGGATTATTACATAATTCACTGATTTTTTTATTATTCTGTTTGCGTACTGTATTATTGATGTAGAGATATTTTTCGATAAGGTTTCCGGACATTTCCTGATAATACTGTTCGAATTCTGGTATTTTTCTATTCAAAAATCCATCACTGATATTGATTTTATCGGTTTTTTTTCGATCTTTTTTGTAGATCGTTGAAAAAGGGAAGTTGGCACTATTCCCAGCTTTATCGAGAGCAGTAACCTTAAGAGAATCTATTTTTTTACTATCATAGGGAAGAGCGAAAAAAGAAATATATGTGTCATCTCTTCCATCACCAATGAGAAAACCGGGGTTAAAATGTCCATTAACCGTTACACCATGTCTGGTATCACTATCAGAGAGTCGATAAATGGCAATTCCTGCACCTCCGGGAATGATATATTTTTCACTGTGCAGTATCTCTATTCGAGGTGGCTTTGTATCAACAGTAATCTCTTTATGAACAAGTGTTTTATTTCCTCTGAACCATCCCTGAAGTGAAAAATCGACGGCCTCAAGTGACAGTTTCAGCTGTCCATCTTTGAAACCGATTTTTTTAGCATCAAATGGAATTGATTGGCTCA
>JAOZLO010000014.1 GCA_029934775.1 Desulfocapsaceae bacterium | reverse complement strand
ACACAGCTTGGAAACAAAAGTCCATCAATATTTGTGGGTAAAGGGCAGGTCTAGCACCTCAGTTTCTGCCATAAAAACCTATGTCTCGTCAGAGATGAATATTCCCTCCGAGAAGATGCAGCAACTCTCCGGTATTTTTCTCACTGGCAGGAAGTAAAGGAGGACGAACATTGCACCACCGGGAATCTCCCCGTATTTCGGCAAGCATACCTTTCATTGCCGGAATAGGCACATACCCCTCCACATTCTTGCGAAAAGTTACCATTTCATTGTTGATGTTGTCAAGATTACCTTCCTTTACGCCGGTCATAACATCATATACCAACCGAATCCCTGCCGGGTTGACATTACAGGTGGCAGAGATACATCCCATGCCGCCATTTTCCATACCCTGCCGTAAAAATTTTTCCGAACCAGGAAACACAGCAATATCTGGAGCAGCTGCAATAACCTTTCTAGTATTCTCAAAGTCTCCTGAACTATCCTTATAGGCCACTACCGTGTCAGGAAAATCGTGGGCCAGACGGCCGGTCAGCTCCGGCGTGAACCCTATCCCTGCAAAAGGCGGGATATGATACAGACAAATCTTCAGATCAGGGCTGTTCACTGTCTCGATCAGCCGGACAAAATAGGCATACAGACCATCGTCACTGGCATTTTTATAAAAGAATGGGGGCAGGGTCATAACCGCAGCGCATCCATGATCCACCGCATGACAACAGAGAGTCACTGTCTCTTCCAGGTTGGAAAGCCCGGTCCCCGGCATCAGTACCGATGGATCAATACCTCCCTCAATGAGCTGGTCCACAGCAGTCAGTCGTTCAGCAACCGACATACTGAGTGCCTCACCGGTAGTACCAAATGGGGAGATATAGTGTATTCCCTGGTCAAGCAGCCAGGAGGCATGACTGATATACAGATCGGGAGCAAAACTGAGATCGTCATTAAATGGCGTCAGGATAGGCGTAGTTACGCCGGTCATTTTTTCTTGATTCATATCTCACCAACTCCCTTTTGTAGCCAGGTAAACGTTAAAGCAATGGCAACTTGTTCAGCAGCACTCCATCAACGTCTCTTTTAATCTTATCGGCATTACTGGTTGCCCGGATTCAGGGTTTACGCTATATCTTTGTTTAAAAAATTGCACTATCAATCAATACAGTAAATGAAATAATTCATAGATTCGTGGATATAATCTCACTCAGGCCTCTTTTTTTAACATTGGCAATCGGATTTTCAGGCTCGATTGTGGCTCATTACGCAAACCTGCCTGCAGCTGCACTTGTCGGAGCTATTCTAACGGTATCAGTGGCCTCAATGTTCAGGCTAACAGTGGATATTCCACTTCGACTTCGAAACATCGCTTTCGCGGTCATCGGCTGTTCACTTGGAAGCGGCATTACCAGGGAGGCACTTTCTCAAACAGGACAGTGGCCCATCAGCCTTTTTGTCCTCGGGATCACTGTTTTAGTTACAATGCTCACCTGCAGCTGGGTTCTCTCCAGATTTTTCTCGCAAACCGGAGAGACGGCCTTACTTGCAACATCTCCTGGGGCACTGGTCTATTCTCTTGCTCTGGCAGCCGATGGCACAGGGGACATACGTTCTATTATAGTGATTCAAAATATCAGGCTTCTGATGGTTACCACCCTTCTACCCTTTATTCTCGATAATTTCGGGTTTGAGCAAGGATATGCCGACACTTCGACGGCCACAGGTGGGATCGGCAGTGTAGTAGTTATTCTGGTTGCCCTTGTCGTTGGTGCAGGTGTCAGCAGGTGGAAGATTCCAGCATCTTTTTTGCTGGTGGGAATGCTGGTCAGTGGGGTTGGACATTATACCGGAGTGGTCATAGGACGACCACCCGACAATATACTATTTTTAGGTTTTGCTGTTACAGGTTCAATGGTCGGTGCTCGCTTCTCCTCAATTCCTCTTCATGATCTGAAACGACTTTTTCCGGCATCGCTCAGTGTCGTCCTGATCTCAGGATCACTTTCACTGCTGTTTGCTATCCCAGTTGCCCACAGTTTAGACGTTCCATTCGGCCAGGTATTTGTCGCCTTTGCACCAGGCGGAGTTGAAGCCATGGCCGCAATGGCTCTCGCACTCAGCTACGATCCTGCTTACGTTGCAACACATCATCTGTTCCGAATAATTTTACTGCTCCTTCTTTTGCCGGTTGGCATCAATCTGCTGAAAAGAACCAAAAAATAATCATACACAACCAGAAACATGATAATCTCGTAGAACTTAAATTTTTCACACCTTACTTATGAAGAGTTTTTACGACACCATCAGACATATTCACCTCCTGGAATATCAGGATGGCTTCAGGTATTCTGTATATTTTTTATCTTCCTTCACAATATGATTAATAAGCCATTCTCTTAGAAAATGATACAACTCCGTCCTGACTTCTTCGCCTCCAGCTGTTATTTGCTCTAAAAAAGTGGTAACCTTCTTTTTCAGATCTGCATGATGTTGTTTATGCTCAACAAGGTCTGGATAATTGGCCTCTTCCATCGCCTCCTCTTCAGAGGAAAAATGGTATTCGGTATATTCAATGAGTGCCTGAACTACAGTATTAAGAGCAGTAGAGTCTCCTTTGTCACGCACTATGATAAACATATCGTTTATCAGTTCAACGAGCCTGCGATGCTCTTTATCAAACCGAGCCACACCGACAAAATAAGAATCTCTCCATTGAATTAATGCCATAGTAAAACCTCCGATCGTGATAGAAAATTAGAGGAGAAAAAACGTATCCTACCCGTATTTTATCAAAAAAAATATCGAAAAGATATTGAGAATTACATATATTTATTACTGGCGCTTCTTTTTGCTCAGCACTTCTTCCATAGCCTCTTTAACCTGATCATCTGTAAAACTGAAATCTTTGTTTTCTGGCTGGCTCACCGGCTCGCTTAATTGTATATCTTCCGTATCATGATCCTTTTTACCGTTAGGGTAAAATTTCTTTATCTGAGTTGGAAGAGATGCATAAAGGCATATTGCAAGCACCAGAAGGCAGATCAGAACCCATTTCATTTTTTGCAGCTTTCTGCCTGTTTTCCAACCCGGTTGAATTTCAAACATCTGCTGTGATTTCAAATTACCATACAATTCTCTGCTATCCAGTAACATTATATTATTGGCCTTTGCAAAGGCGACTGCATCTTTTGTGAATTCGCCGGAAATAACAACAATTCCACCCGTTGCACCGGCCCCGGCCATAACTTCAAGCAGTTCCCGGACAATCTCCACCCCGACCATGTCCACTTTCCAGTACCTGCATCGAATCAGGTACTTTTCTCTCTCTTTTTTTGCAATCAGATCAACGCAACCATCAGTAGTTGCTTTAATTTCTTCAACGACGAACTGCCAGCGTCGAAAATATTCTCTTATCAGAAGCTCAAAGTCCCTCTGGGACATATCATTTAAAGAATCCAGGGAAACACTGCGGGATACTTTGTTATACAGTCTTTTTTTTCTAAATTTTGACATCTCACACCTGCAACGCCTAATCATAATTATATTTTTTTCAAGCTGAAAAACCGATGCTCCATTGTTGTCATTTTCTGGCCAAAAGTCCATAAACTTTCCAACCCAGACATAACCCCTATCACAATTTCAGAGCCGCACACCTTGTCGAATTGATAAAATGCACCATTAATACCGCAACAGTGTATACACCGAATGAAAATAACATCTCAAATTTGAGAAAAAAAGACCGGACGTCCTTCTTACTGACTTGAGAATGCCTGAACTCGATGGTATTGAACTTCTTCAGACAATTGTGAAAAATTATCCAACTATACCGGTGATTATTTTTTCCGGTATGGGCACAATGGTTGACGTTATCAAGGCATTACGTATCGGGGCATGGGATTATATTACCAAACCCATAGTGGATCTTGAAATTCTTCATCACAGTGTCGGTAAAGCTTTAAACCATAGTGAACTCCTGCACCAGAAAAAGAATTATCAGGCTTCCCTTGAGAATGAACTACTTCTGCGCACTGAAGAACTCCTGCAGAAGAATACGATGCTTAAGCAGGAGATAAAAAATCGTCAGATTCAAGAAACTCTGGTTCTCCATGCCAAACAGGAGTGGGAACGTACCGTAGACGCCATGCCGGACATGGTTGCCATTATTGACACAGAATATAACATTGTTCGCTTGAACAAGACCATGCTCGATAGGACAGAGGTAAGTCCTATGAGGAACTCATAGGTTCAAAATGTCATTCTGGGATGTACTGTAAGAATGAGCCACCCGACTATTGCCCGCACACGCAACTCCTTGAAGACCACAAAATCCACCGGGTTGAGATTTATGAAGAACGTCTGGGTGGATATTGCGAGGTCATAGTAACCCCCTATCTCGATTCTGATGGCGTCCTTATAGGCTCTGTCCATATCATCAGAGATATCAATGAACAGAAAAAAGCTGAGCATGAAAAGGAAAAAATACAGTCTCAGCTGCTCCACGCCCAAAAACTGGAGTCAGTAGGGCGGCTTGCGGCAGGCATTGCCCATGAAATCAACACTCCCACTCAGTTCATCGGCACCAACATCGACTTTCTTGAAGAGGCGAGCCAGGATATCATTACCTTCACAGAAAAACTCCTCCAAATTATGAAAACAGCACCAGTGGAAATTGCAGACGCAGTGAACAGTGCAGTGGAAGAGATGGACTGGGAATATCTGGCCGAAGAAATGCCTCTGGCTATTTCCCAATCCCATGAGGGAGTAAAACGCGTCAGTTCAATTGTTCGTGCCATGAAAGAATTTTCTCATCCCGGAGGCAAGGGCAAAGAATCGCTGAGCCTTAACAAAATTATCCATACCACCGTAACAGTAGCCAGCAATGAGTGGAAATATGTGGCTGATATGGATCTGCATCTGGATACAGATTTGCCGCAAATACCGCTGCTGGCCGATGAAATGGGCCAGGTGATTCTTAATATGCTGGTGAATGCAGCCCATGCCATCGGTGAAAAACTTGGTGACAACCCCGAAGGCGCAAAGGGCACAATCACCATCACCACTGCAAAAATCGACAAAAATGTTGAATTGCGTATTTCTGATACAGGAGCAGGTATGCCTGAAGATGTGCAGCTCCGTATCTTCGAACCTTTTTATACCACAAAGAAACTGGGTAAGGGAACCGGCCAGGGTCTGGCCATCAGTCATGATGTTGTCGTGGAAAAACATCATGGAACGATCATGGTCGAATCAACACCGGGAAAAGGCACTGTATTTATTATACACCTTCCGCTGAGGGAGAAAGAAAATTGATCTGCCCGAATAGAGTAGGTGAAGCAATATGAAAAAATTTCGTTGTTATTTCTTTTGTATTTTATCATTCCTGCTGTTTTCACCCCAGATTTTGTCTGCTTCAAACTCCAAAGTGGACATTTTTATCGGCGTGCTCGCAAAACGCAGCCCCGAACAGTGTCTTCAACAGTGGCAGCCTCTGGCTGAATACCTCAATAAGAATGTCACCGGCAGCAATTTTATCATAGTCCCACTCGGTTTTAAGAAAATTGATACTGCAGTGGCAGAAAAAAGTGTTGATTTTGTGCTGAGTAATCCGGCTATATACGTCAACCTTGAAAAAAAGTTCAGAGTCACCCGTATCGTCACCATGGAAAACAGACTCCTTGGTGCCCACAGCAGCCAGTTTGGCGGAGTACTTTTCA
This sequence comes from Desulfocapsaceae bacterium, assembly GCA_029934775.1. GTDB lineage: Bacteria > Desulfobacterota > Desulfobulbia > Desulfobulbales > Desulfocapsaceae > Desulfomarina. The sequence continues at coordinate 12,191 of JAOZLO010000014.1, read as the reverse complement.
CAAAGAGTAATCGGAGAGATATCAGGACAGTGGCAAATCTCAAAGGAAAGGACTTCATGGCAGTTTCTCCCACTTCCTTTGGCGGCTGGCTGACCTCCTGGCGTTATCTCGAAAAAAAAGGAATCGATCCTCACAGCCACTTTAAAAAATTTGATTTTGGTTATTCCCATGACGCAGTGGTGCGCGCTGTACAGCAAGAAAAAGTTGATGCTGGTGCCATCCGTTCGGGTATCCTGGAATTGATGGCGCTCGAGGGAAAAATAGATCTCCAGGATTTTTACGTGATTGACGATAAACGAGATTCCACCAACTCAGCCTTCATGCACACAACCCGCCTCTATCCTGAATGGGCCTTTGCCATGCCAGACCCGGCAGTGTCAGTTGCAGAAGTAGCAGCAATAATAGAACAGGACATGGCCATGGTTGCAAAAGTTCTGCAACTGGTAAACTCCGCATTTTTTGGTCTGTTTCAAAAGGTAGAGAGCCCTACCCGGGCGGTAAACCTCTGGGTCTTGAAACAATAAAAAACCTGGTTTTAGGCGTTGGAGCTTTTTCCGAAATAAAGGCCTCATCAAAACTTTTTTCTATCAAACAGCTCTGGTCACATAGTATGGTGGTGGGAACTTGTGCCAAACAAATTGCTCTTACTGAGTCTGACGATAAGGAACTTATAGATAACTGTTTTATAGGCGGCCTCCTCCATGATATTGGCAAACTGGTATTACTTGCTAAGATGGTGGACAAGTATGAACAAGCCGTTTTACTGGCAGAAGAAAAGAATATCAAGCTGCGGGTAGCTGAGAAGGAAATATTTGACACTGTTCACGGGGACATCGGGGCATATCTTATGGGTTTGTGGGGCATGCCGGGGCCAGTGGTTGAAGCCATCGGTTTTCATCATCGAATAGATAATTATCCGGGGAATGGGTTTAGCCCGGCTATTGCGGTACATGCTGCCAATGTGTTGTATTATGAGAATCATCCGGATAATATTGTAGGAGCCCCCCATAAAATGGACACAGCCCATTTACAGACCCTGGGGATGAGTGAGAAAATTAATCACTGGCGTGAACTTTGTACTGAAATCTTTGAACAGGATAAAAACGATGAATGAGAAGATTTTACTGGTAGATGATGAACCCAATGTTCTGCAATCAATGCAGCGGCAACTGCGAAAATGATTTAAAGTTTCGGTTGCAGAAAGCGGCAATGAGGCCTTTACAACATTAAAGAGCAAAGGGCCTTTTGCTGTAATTGTTTCGGACATGCGTATGCCCGGTATGGACGGGGTTCAGCTTCTCAGCAGGGTTAAAGACAGTTTCCCGGATACCGTGCGTATTATGCTCACCGGCAATGCCGACCAGGAAACCGCCTCTGAAGCAGTAAATGCAGGCCAGATATTTCGTTTCCTGACCAAGCCCTGTTCCACTGCAACACTGGCCACATCCCTTGCCCCGGCAGTGCGGCAGCATAATTTACTCACTGCCGAGAAAGAGTTACTGAACAAGACCGTGAAAGGCAGTATCACGGTTATGGCTGAACTACTCAGCCTGTCCAATGCGGCAGCTTTCAGCAGTGGTTACAGAATAAAACCCCTGGTAAAAGAGATTGCGGGAGACCTCCGGTTGCCTGGCCTCTGGCAGTATGAAGTGGCTGCTCTGATGTCTCAGATAGGATGTATCACCCTGCCGACCGATGTTTTACACAAACTGCACGCAGGCATCACCCTCACAGAAGAAGAACAGAAGATGTACATAAACCACCCAAAGGTTGGCAGCAAACTGATCCGTAAAATCCCCAGATTGGAAAAAGTTGCCGCTATGATCGAGAACCAGCTCCGCTCATTTGACAGTTGTGAAGAGGGAGATTCCAAAGAAGAGGAAGTCCGTCTCGGTGCTGAAATCCTGAAGGCGACCATAGAATATGACCTGCTGCGTCAGCAGGACATTGGCCACCTTCAGGCCATCAAACAGATGAACAAACAATCGGGAAAATACAACCCCAGCATACTGAATCTTTTGGAAAAACATAAGCAGAAAGATGTACATGGTATAATTAAAAACATCAGTTTTAAAGATGTAATACCCGGTATGACAGCAGTAGAAGATGTGTTCGCCAAGAATGGTGCCATGCTTATTCCCAAAGGCCAGGAGATCACCTGGCCTGTTATCCAGAGTCTGACGAACTTTGAGAAACAGATCGGCATTGTGGAACCGATTCGGGTGCGCACGATTGAAAATCATGGGCAATACCGCTGGCCATGGTACCAATAGCCTCCATTTTTTGAGACTGGAACAGTTTGTCCTCAAGTTGTTTTATCTCGGTGATATCTTTAGCCACATGGGCAATATATTCAAGATTACCTTTATTATCAAATACCGGCGAAGCTGAAACCAGAAATGTTCTCTCCAGTTTTTTATGGTACATTTCCCTGGTGTAAGGTGAAAAAGATTCCTTGGTCGCCAAAAGAGGACAATTCTGACAGGGTTCGTTTGAGCCATGAAAGAGTTCATAACAGTGATGGCCGATAATTTGATCGAAAAAAAGACCCAGGGTGGCAGACGCTGCCTGATTATTCTTGACTATACGCAATCGGTATCCTGAAGAGTGACAATATCAGTAAAAGAGTTAAACGTTCTGTCCCACTGTTCGTCACTTTTGCGAATGGCAGCTTCGGCTTTTTTACGACTATCTACCTCCAGAAGCAGTTCTTTGTTGGTCAATGAAAGCTCGGCGGTAGTTCGTTCACGATATCCTTCAGTTGTTCACCCTGGGCGTTTAAACGCTGTTCCGCCTGTCTGCGTTTCCTCACATTTAAAGCAAGAAAAAATATGACCAGGAACTGGCACAAAAAAACAAGCAAAGTTAGCCAGATGATACGCCTGTGTTCATTATAAAAGAGATTTTGGTTTATTGATAAAAACAGTTCCGGCAGAGAGTTCTGACAGCGGCAGTTTAAAATATTTGGCGACCCTGTAATCCAGTGTTGGAATATTGGGGCTTTTACTCACTATCGCAATTTGTTCAGAGGATTCTCCGCCAAGTATTCTAAGGGCAAGCTGGGCTGCATTTTTCCCTTGAGATCTGCCATTGGTCATAACACCACCAACCACCCCGAAACCAAGGGAGATATCCCATGCCGTATAAACCGGTACGCCAGAAGTCTCAGTTATCAGCCTTGCCTGTTCTGAAATCGTGAACTGTTTACCACTGCGGTCAATATAAAAAGAAAGCATAAAAACGATGCTCTTCTCAGGCAAATTTCGCAGAGCCTCCTGCAACTCCTCTTCTGTTTGATTAAACAATTCAATACAAAGTGCCATTTACACAGAAAACTACCATCCCCAGCCAGTCGCCGGGATCATCGATAAAGGGGAGGTCAGTGGGAGACCAGAAATAGACAGTCAGAGCCGAGAGACTAGTAGCAAACATGCCAAAAGAAAGTCCGCCGTAAAGGGCAATAGCCATCACCGCAGGATAGAACGTCACCCAGGGTATCCGCAGTTCCAGAGCTCCGAGAGGCCAGATTCGCAAGCCGGTGGCGGCGGCAATTATTGTTCTCCCAACTCTAAATCAGCAGATATTGTCTCCTTTACGATATGAGCACAAAAAACAACTCAGAACCGCTTTCAGTGCCTTACTGCTGAAACCCTGTCACTCAGTTCAGTGCACTCCCTTGTGGGGTGTTAATATCTCTCCTTCAGGATATCACAATATTGAAACAAAGATAAAGGTGAAAAGACTAATCTGTATGGTTGTGAAGAATTTTACAGCGGACAGGATTTTTTGGGAAGAAATCATAACACGAAATATTTCTGCTTAATTACATCACGACCATACTTTTTCTCAAGGCGCAAAACAATAAAATGCCCGCGGGCCATACGTTGAAAATGATCCATGAACAGTGTGTTAATAACAGCACCTCCAGCAGCACCAATTACAGGAATTGCCTGCGCTGCCATCTTTTCTGAAACCTGAATGCCAAATCGAGAGGAAATCTGTGCAATAAGTTTGACAAGTGCCGGAGAACTCTTTTCAATTAAACCATTCTTTGCCAGATATTGTGCTGCATCTGTAACTGATTTCGCAAGACCGGAACGAATTGCAAAATATCCTGTTTCAACCGCGTCGTCATCTTTCCCCGGCCCTCCCAGAGAAAAAACCTCGATACATGCTATCTTCACCTGAGGATCAGAAAGCACATGCTCTTCGCTCCTGGCAATATCGGCTATAGATCTCATCATAATGGTGGTTGAAACAGGAAGCTCTAAAGGTAACGCAGGTAAGCCGCAAAAGCCGCCAACAGCACCGGAACCAGCCACCATGATTTTATGCAGACCATTGGCAGGATCATCCCCTGCCCTCTTGGTACGTATTGTCAGAATTGCTGAATTGACTGCGACCTGCAACGCTTTTTGAGTACTGAATGATACGACCTTAGACCAATTGCCGGGGAGGAGCGCAAAACCCTTCTCAATGGGAGTACCAAGAAAATTTGTGATTCTTGCGGCTAACCCCGGATTCTCCAGTAACGTTTTTGCATATTTCAGATCATCCAGATCTTTTGCTAAAATATCAGTCATAATTTATTCCTGTTGAACTGTGTCATCGGATCAATTACCAGCAATTTTTTTAAGATATGCCGGGACTTTTGCCTTGGTTATTTTTGATAATTTCTGCATCAGTTCAAAGGTCACCTCGCCAAGGCCAAATCTACTCTTGATTTCATCAATCATCGAAACCCAGAGATGACCGGTCATTTCAGCATCAGCAAGTGCCCTGTGGAATGTTCCATCAGAATAGATCCTGCAGTAATTGACCAGTGTCCCAAGCTTATGATTCGGTGCATTCGGATACACCCTTCGAGCCGCCAACATCGAACAGGCCATTTTGTTATCCCTTGATTTTCCAATGAATCCAAGTTCCGAGTCAAGAAATCGTTTATCAAAAGAAGCATTATGGGCGACAAGAGGATAATTACCAATAAACCTGGCAAATCGCTCCATCACCTCTTCGCATGGCGGGGCCGCTTCTACCAGCTCCTTACTGATACCGGTGTATGACTCAATAAAGGAACTGATTCGAAACCCCGGATTCATCAAACCCTGAAAACGATCGACAATCATGTTGTCTTCGATCAGTACTGCACCGATTTCAATGGCCCGATCACCATATTGTGGCGAGAGGCCGGTTGTTTCAAAATCGAGAACAACGACGGAATAATTACCCATATGCTTTAAATGAAGAAGTTATTTATGCCTGAAAGCATGTCCTGTCTTGCCACCGAAAAAAAGTGCAGCTGGGATCAATATGTGCAGATTGTTCAAAACCAAGTCCATTGAGCCAGGATTGAGTCCCCAGGATTAAGCAGACCAATCAGAGGAGATAGGAAAATCTCAGGATCAATCCTGAAAGTGTTATTGAAGTACTCTTGATGATGGTTTTCGTAAAAGTTATTCACGTTCAATCAGAATGAGGTACCGATCACAGTGATCATACCATGTTAATCAAATAATCCATCAAAATCTGACATCATGCATTATAATTTTTTCATTTTTTTGTCAGTTTGATAATTGTACTGTCAGTTGTTATCATAGCAGACCTCATCAGGAGGCTATCCAGGAATGATTTTTTTATAAGGTGCTTGGATTACGTAAAAAAATTTAAAGCATACATGCAAAATTCCAGAACTTCGCCACACTTTTACGAACAGGTAAAATCATGGATCTAACAGAGAGTGATTTCGAATCTTTTGAAAAGTCGATACCAGATGCCCTTGACACTATTGCTGCTCATAGACAGTTAGCTGAACAATCGGCAATATTGATTAAGCCAAACCTGACAACTGACTCGCCCCACCCGATTACCACATCACCTGAATGCTGCCAGGCTATCATTAAATATATTCGTAAATATTCAAAAGCTGAAATAGTTATTGCTGAAGGGTGTGGAGCTGCAAATTATGAAACAGACGAAATTTTTGAGAAACTCGGCTATACGGTAATGGCTGCCGAACAAAGCGTCCCCCTGATCGACTTAAACTATGGCCCGGTGAAAAAATTAACAGATCCCGGCTGCCCTGTTTTCCCGCAAATGTATCTCCCAGAAATTGCATTCAGCCATTATATTATATCAGTTCCTGTGCTTAAGGCTCACTCACTTGCAGGGATGACCGGAAGTTTGAAAAATATGATGGGTTTTGCACCGCCAAAATATTATTCAGGCAGTCATGGGGTATGGAAAAAAGCGGTATTCCATGAAAAAATGCAGCAATCCCTTATAGACCTGACCAGATATCTTGTCCCAGATCTTTCAATAATGGATTGTAGTATAGGCATGGCTGAATTTCACCTTGGAGGTCCACAATGCAATCCACCTGTAAAAAAAATAATTGCCGGCTATAATCCCTGGGAAGTGGATCGTGAAGCTGCCGGGCTACTTGGATTAAACTGGGAGGATATTGGCCATATTGCCGCTGGTTTCAGCACCCCCTCTTAGCGCCTTACTCCATAAAAGCTGTAATAAAAAACAAGTAATCGAGTAATGTGTTTTTAAATTATGTGGTTACATTAATCACCATGGCGCTTATACCCCCTTGTGGGGTTTTTCCAGAGAAAGAGGATGCCCAACGATAGCCAGGAATTTCTTGCTCGCTGTCTCTTGTTTGATATTGAAACAAACGAGAAGGGGGAGATTTATGCATTGGGTGAATCTTTTAACGGTAAGATGTTTAACACTCAACAAGGTCTGAAAGTTACAGGGCAGCAACTAACAGAGTTTGATGACTTTGGCAGCAACGCTGAGTTTATTGTTGGACATAATATCCAAGCGCATGACATACCCTGTCTTCGTGAAAAGGACACTACGCTGGCAATTCTGCAAAAGCCGATAATTGACACCCTTTACCTTTCTCCTCTAGCTTTCCCAGAAAACCCCTATCATCGATTAGTAAAAAACTACCAGATTGTTAGAGACAGTATCAACAATCCAGCAGAAGATGCAGTATTGGCTGGCAAGATCTTTACTGAGCAGTGGGATGCTTTTTCACAATTACTCGAGAGCGGTTCCGATGCACCATTAATTTACAGGAGTTTTTTTCAAAAGGATGAAAAGTTTATCGGAACATCAGATGCTCTCGGGGCAATGGGTGTACCTCTTATCAAAGAAGACGAACTTTATGAGGTTTTTTCATGGTTAATCCAGAAGAGTGTTTGCAGAGAAGCGTTAGAAAGACTGGTCGACCAATTAACTGATCAACAGATTGAACATCCCCCGTTAGCCTATATCACTGCATGGCTGACTGTTTCCGGCAGCAATTCTGTTTTACCACCATGGGTCCGGCATCATTTCCCCATAGTCCCTACCCTCGTTCACCAGTTAAGGGAACAGTCTTGCAGTAACTCTCAATGTATCTATTGCAACACAAACCATAACTCACACCTTTTTTTGAAAAACTATTTCGGGTTTGATGACTTTCGGCCACAACCTGAAACAGATGATGGTCAGAGTCTGCAGGGAGCAATTGTAACAACTGCTGCCCGCAACTCAACTCTTTTTGCTACTCTGCCTACTGGTGGAGGGAAAACTCTTTGTTATCTGCTACCTGCATTGATGCGCTACCGTCGAAGTAATACTTTGACTATCGTCATATCTCCCTTGCAGGCTTTAATGAAAGATCAGGTAGACAACTTCACAAAACAGACTGGAACCACGTTGGCAACGGCCATCAACGGTATGCTGACTATGCCGGAGCGAGGCGAAATTATGGACGGCGTCAGACTGGGTGATGTGGGAATTCTTTATGTCTCACCGGAACAGCTGCGCAATAAATCTTTTGTCCAAACCATTAGTCAGCGTGAGATAGGAGCCTGGGTATTTGATGAGGCACATTGCTTATCCAAGTGGGGACATGATTTCCGGCCTGATTATCTCTACTCCATTCGTTTCATCCGAGAATTTGCCCAACAGGAAAAAACAAAAATCCCACCTGTTCAGTGTTTCACTGCCACAGCCAAAAAAGATGTGCAATCAGAGATTATCGATATCATCCAACGAGAACTTGGTCTGCGGGTGATTCAATTTTCCGGAGGGCATGAGCGACAAAATCTACATTATGAAGTATGGCCCGTAAATACCTATGAAAAAACCCAAGCCATCCTGGCGCTACTTAGAAGCCGGTATGATAACAACGGCAGTGTGATCATCTACTGTGCTACCCGAAAAAATACGGAAAAGCTGGCCGAGTTCTTAGCCAGTGAAAGCTACAAGGCAGAGGCTTTTCATGCTGGCCTTGAGCCCTTTGTCAAAAATCGTATCCAAAACAATTTCATTTCTGGTGAAATCCCTATCATATGTGCCACTAACGCTTTTGGCATGGGCATAGACAAGGATGATGTTCGACTGGTAATCCATGCCGACATACCAGGCTCCTTGGAGAACTACCTTCAGGAGGCAGGGCGTGCTGGAAGAGACCGTAATGAAGCCGAGTGTATTCTCATATTTACGGAGCAGGATATTGAGGGCCAGTTTCGTATGAGTAGTAACTCCCGTCTGACTCAAAGAGAAATTGCCCAGATCTTACGCGGCTTACGCCATTCTGCAAAAGAAGATGGAAAAGTGGTATTGACTTCTGGAGAAATTCTCAGGTTGGGAGTGGTTGATATAGATGAGGATGAATATGGGCAGGATCGGGATACCAGGGTTAAAACTGCAGTTTCCTGGCTGGAGAGGACAGGCTTCCTTCATCAAGACGAGAACAACACTCAAGTGTTTCAAGGAAAACCAATTGTCCGAAGTCTTGATGAAGCCAGGGAAAAAATAGAAACACTTGGACTCTCCGAAAGACAGCAAAAACGTTGGCTTGCCATTTTGGCTGCCCTGATGGAAAGTCCTCCTAGCCAAGGGTTCAGTGCTGACGATCTTGCTTACCTGACCTCTTTTTCTCGCACATCCGATGATCCTAGCAACGGAACAGAGACCCAACGTGTATTGCGTACTCTTGACGATATGGCACAACAGGGTCTGCTCTCCAAAGAGACAGTTCTCTCCGCTTATATTCGTTATAAAGTAAAAGGAAGTTCAGAAAAACTACTTAAACGCTTTTGTCATGTAGAAAGGGATTTTTTGAAAATACTCGAGGAAACATCACCCGATGTAGATCTTGATAAAAACCTGGTGATTGACCTCCGGCAAGTTAACCAACATCTTATCGATCTGGGTCATGGCTATAGTACGCCAAGCAGTTTAAGTCTGGTTCTCCGTGGTTTAAGTCGTGACGGTAAAGGATTGGCAGGCCAGAGAGGAAGTATCAGTTTAAAATCCAGAGGAAATAATATCTTTTCCATCATGTTGTATCGGGACTGGGAACCTTTGCAAAAGACAGTGGCTATCCGGCAGCAAGCTGCCCATGTAGCCCTGCAGGTTATTCAGGCTCCTTTGAAGGACAAAACCACTCCCAGTGCCTCCCTTCTTCTGGAATTTACTCTCGAGGCCATAGTTAAGGGCTTAAAAAAAGATTTAATCCTGTTTTCTGCACTCAAAGATCCACTGGCTGCAGCAGAACGAGCCCTGACCTTTATGCATGAACAGGGAGTGATAGAACTACAACAAGGACTTGCTGTGTTCAGACAGGCCATGACCATCACTGTTAATCCAGAGGCCAAGGGTAAGAAATACACAAAGGCTAATTTTGAGCCCTTAAAAACGCATTACTCAGAAAAGAACTTCCAAATCCATGTCATTAACGAGTACGCCCGCTGTGCAATAAATAAAATCAGCGTGGCTATGAACCTGGTGCATTCGTACTTCAACGATGAAAAAGAAGAATTTGTACGTCGTTTTTTCCCTGGTAAGGAGGAATTACTGGAAAGGGCTACCAGTGAGCAATCGTATCAGCTAATAGTCGAGGATTTGAATAATCGATCGCAAGAGAAAATTGTCGCAGCACCAACAGACAGTAACATTCTAATTTTGGCTGGGCCCGGAGCTGGTAAAACCAGAACAGTTGCCCATCGAGTAGCATATTTGCTTAGAGTGAAGAGAGTGCGCCCGGAAGCGATTCTGGTTCTCTGCTTTAATCGAAGTGCTGCAATAAGTCTCCGTCGAAAACTACGAGATCTTGTAGGAAAAGAGATGACTGGGGTCACAACGTTAACTTTTCATGGCCTGGCCTTGAGATTGACTGGTAGATCTCTTGTCAGGCAGACAACCGGGATACGTCAAAAAGGGATTGACTTTTCCAGGATCATCCAGGACGCTATTGCTTTGCTCAAAGGCGAGTGCGATGTCCTTGGTTTTGCAGATGGTCAGCCAAGAGATGCCTTGCTATCAAAATTCAGCCATATTCTTGTGGATGAGTACCAGGATATTGACGAGGAACAGTATGAGTTGGTTTCATTATTGGCAGGGAGAACTTTAGAGGAGAAAGAGCAGAAACTGGCTATCCTGGTAGTCGGGGATGATGATCAAAATATCTATCGGTTTCGAGGGGCAAATGTTGGTTTTATTCGACGTTTCAAGGCAGATTATATGGCCAATGTCCACTATTTGACCGAAAACTATAGATCTTCAGCCAATATCATTGCGGCAGCCAATGGACTTATTGCTCATAATCATGACAGGATGAAAACAGCCCATCCAATTCAGATTAATCAAGCAAGGGTAACATTGCCTCCGGGAGGTAATTGGCAGCTCAGTGATCAGGTCGGGCAAGGAAAGGTACAATGTCTTCAAGTTAAAGACAAAATAACACAGGCCCTTGTCCTATTGGAAGAATTACAGCGTTTGCAGAGCCTCAGTAGTGATTTTGATTTGAACAACTGTGCGATATTGACCAGGGAATGGCAGGAATTAGATATTGTCAGGTCGGTCTTTGAAGCAGAGGACATTCCCGTAAGTCTCAATTGGGGACGAAGTGCATTCCCAAGTTTAGCACGCATCAGAGAAAATGCTGATTTATTAAGCTATCTTCATGATTGTAGCTTAGAGCAGATTACGGCAAAAGCACTATTGGATCTCATGCCCGAGATAGGTTCAGAAAAAAATATCTGGCAGGAGAACTTGAGAACTTTGATTGGTGAGTGGTTGGATGAGACGAATAATACTCCGCAACCGGTTGGACGGGTTGAGAGCTATTTTTATGAGACCTTGGCGGATCAACACCGCTCCAGGAATCTGGATAATGGCATCTTTCTTTCCACCGTTCATTCAATAAAAGGATTAGAGTTTGATCATGTCTTTGTGCTAGATGGTAATTGGCAGAAAAAAACTGGTTCGGAGATGGAAGAAGAGCGCAGGCTCTATTATGTAGCTATGTCCAGAGCTCGAGAGACACTACAGCTCTTTGCACTTGAAAACTCACAAAACCCACATATCAAAACACTGGATGGCGATTATCTGATTTCACGAGAAGTAGATTCTTCTTTTCACAAAATACCTCTGTTGGTTCCGCACTATGAGTTACTTGGTATGAAAGATCTTTTTATTGATTTTGCAGGGTTTAAAAAAGAAGCCCACCCCACATGCAGGGCTATTAAAAAACTTAAAATGGGTGATCATCTTACAGCAAGCCAGGAAAACAATTCTTTGTATCTTCTCAATCATGCCGGTATTCCGGTGGCTTGTCTTTCCAAACAAGCCCAAGAAAGATGGCAAAAGCGCATAGGTGCAGTTAGAGAAATAAAGGTTATTGCTCTGGCCAGACGATACAAGATAGACATCAAAGATCAAGAATATCAGGAAAGATGTCAAAATGACAATTGGGAGGTACCGATTGTTGAGTTGAGCTATATGGATAAAAAGTGAGTATCAGCAGGTATTAACAACTGCCACCAACCAGAAATTGGAACAGGTTCAGCGAGTTCGCGCCCATAACCATCCAATCAGGTTTCCCTGATACAAATGACTGTCTCAGTGAAAAGTACGCTTGAGCCGGATAAACAGAAATACCTCCCCCCGAGTGGAGGTTTCTCTGCAAATGGGCAGGAATACGGAACATTTTGTACCACCTCCCTGTACAAACTTTTTGTGCCAGCAACTAAACATTCCGTGTTTTCACTTGTATTAACACATAGTTAATACGTCAAGCGGTGGAGGCTGGAGTCGAACCCACGTCCCCATTCAGATACTGTAAAAGGATCAAAATTTAACAACATGAATTGCATCCCCTCTGTAAACTGCAGACATTTTTCCAA
>JAOZLO010000194.1 GCA_029934775.1 Desulfocapsaceae bacterium | reverse complement strand
GTAGTTGATGCACTGGGTGGTCTCTTTCTACTTCTTCGGCCCTGGAATGTTAGAAGGAAAAACAGCAGATCCTTTATCGGTGTGGGTGCCTTTAATATGATCCGCAGTAGAGCCTACTGGAAACTTGGAGGACATGAATCATTTAAAATGCACCCAATCGACGATATCATGCTGGGAAAGAGAGTGAAACAGCTAGGGTTGAACCAGGACTGTCTGCAAGCAGGTGACTTTGTGCAAGTCCGGTGGTATGAAAGTATTCCTGAGATGATTAGCGGACTGATGAAAAACATTTTCGCCCTTTACAGTTATCGAATTGATTATGTTGCAGCAGCTCTTTTGGGGATTATCATACTGACTATCATTCCGGTCTGGGGGGTCTTTTTAAGCCATGGCTCAGGCAGGATTTTTTTTAGCGCCGCTGTTCTGTGCCGCCTTGCTGTCTTTATCTGTAATGCCAGAGTGATGAAAGCCCCGGTGACCGTATTTCTCTGGTCGCCTATAACGCCTTATCTGACAGTCTACATAATCACAAAAGCGGTATGGACAACTCTCAGGAACCAGGGAATTGATTGGCGAGGTACGCATTATTCCCTCACGGAATTAAAAAAAGAAGCACCGCTTTTCACTCTTTTTTAACCGAAGTTTTATTTTCGGAAGACTTCCCGCACAAAGCAGGATAGGATACTTTCATGAAAAAAATCATCCCAACAATATGCGGTATTTGTGATGCCGGATGCGGAGTTAATGTTCATCTCGTTGATGGCAGAATCACAAGACAGACTGTACTGAAAGACCATCCCTTTAACAGTATCTGTCCACGTGGAGCACATGCCGAGGAAATTATTTACTCAGAAGATCGCCTGCTCTATCCACAACGTCGGACCGGTAAGCGCGGTGAAGGCCGTTTTGAACAAATCTCATGGGACCAGGCTTTTGATTTCTGGATCGAAAAATTAAATAGTATTAAGAAAAAATTTGGCCCAGAAGCGATCTGCATGTACACCGGCAGGGGAAATTTTGAATTCGGCCTGGAGCAGACATTTCCACCCGCGGGCACCACCGAATCCTCCGCAAGTTCAATTTTGTTTCCCTTTGGATCTCCAAATACCACGGGTGTCGGCGCACTATGTTTCGTCGCCTATGGAATGATTGCGCCTCAAGCCTGCTTTGGTGAACATTACAGGAACATGAGCGATGATCTGGGCAATGCCGATCTGATTCTTATCTGGGGTGCCAATCCGGCAACAGACTCGCCCCCTGGTAAAATGAAATATATCAGAAAAGCGATGAAAGCTGGCATACCGGTTATCAGTATTGATCATCGCCGCAGTGAAACAGCCAGAGCTGCAAACACAAGGTGGATTGGCATTCGCCCGGGAAGTGACGGGGCACTGGCACTTGGTATCATCCAGGTGATGATCAGCGAAGGGCTCTATGACCATAATTTCGTTAAAAAATGGACCCATGGTTTTGAGCAACTAGGCCAATATGCGCAAAATTTCACACCGGATCGTGTTGAGGCCATCACCGGGGTACCTGCCGAATCAGTGATTGAACTGGCCCGGGCCATAGGCAGCGCCAGGGGTTGTTCGATCCTCATGTATACCGGACTCGAATATACCAATGGAGGTGTCCAGTCGATTCGGGCAGTTCTGTCGATCCAGGCCCTGGCCGGCCAGATTGACGTCCCCGGCGGCAAGTTATTCAAAATGGTAAATCGTATTCAGGGCAGTCGCATCACCACCGAACCACCGAAAAACGCTAAGCTGCCATTTGGTGCTGATCTGTACCCTCTTTATCATCAGCTTCGAAACGAAGCTCATGCTGTTGAATTACCCAAAGCTGTGCTCGAAGATGATCCTTACCCGGTCCGTGGGTTGATCGTCAGTGGAGCCTCATTGATCACATCATGGCCGGACGCAAGGCTTTGGCAACAAACTCTTGCCGCCCTTGATCTGCTGGTTGTTGTTAATCGCTTCCCTACTGCTGACGCACAATATGCAGATTTACTCCTGCCCGCAGCAACTCCGTATGAAAGCAATTCCTACCAGTTTCATGATGGCTGGGCGCAACTCCGGGCACAAATAATCGAACCACTTGGAGATTCCCGTTCAGATTATTCTATCTACACAGAGCTTGCCGACCATCTTGGTTATGGCCACCTGTGGCCAAAAAATGATGAAGAAAAGATCATACAGGGACTACAGGGAACGGGGATCACTCTGGAACAGCTGAAGGCCAGCCCGGCGGGTGTTCCAGTAACCGTACCGCAGATGCGTTACCGTAAATATGAAACAGGGGAACTGCGTGCCGACGGAAAGCCCGGCTTTGAAACTCCAACTGGTAAATTTGAGTTCACATCGGAATGGTTTCGGGAAAATGATTACGAGCCGCTGCCCGTTTATACTGAACCCGAGGAGGGGCCGATTTCAACGGCAAAACTGGCACAGACCTATCCGCTTGTCTTCAATTCCGGTGCCAGGATGCAGTCGACCTTTCGCAGCCAACATTTGAACATCAAGAGCCTGATTAAAAAACAACCGAAACCCCTGGTCTGGATTCATCCCACTGATGCAGAAATACGGGATATAAAAAATGATGACGAAGTTCTTGTTGAGTCTCCACGGGGTAAGATCCGTTTCTGGGCTTATGTAACAGAAGATATCGTGCCAGGCGTAATTGAAGCAAATATGGGTGGTGGTGGCCCGCTTGGTCCGGAAGAATGGCGAACAGCCAATGTGAATAGCCTGACTGATCCTGAAAATCGAGATCCCATTTCAGGGTTTCCGGTTTATAAGGCGTTGCTTTGTAATGTTTCAAAAATCTCGTAAATATTTGCCTAGCACCCCATCTTCGCCCGATCCAACCTGTTCGCATATAACTCAATATAGCTCTCAAGTCGGCTTAGGCGAACCTAGGGCACTATCCAAACATTTACAGAATCTGGTCTAGACAACGAAATGAGTATTACCCCGAATATTTTGAATATTTCAAATGTTGATGAGAGGGACTATCAGTATGAATCTTGGTCAACTTAAGATTTTTTACCTTACCAGTAAAATGGGATCTTTGAGCAAAGCCGCAGAAAAACTCAATATTACTCAACCTGCCGTAACAAAAGGTATTCAGCGCCTCCAGGAATACTATGAAATAAAGCTGTTCAATCGATTTGGGAAAAAACTGGTCCTGACAGATGTGGGCAATGCCGTGTATAAAATTGCTGAGAAGATATTTGATCTGGAGATCCACGCAGAAGACACTATAAGGGAATTTTTACAGCAAAAACAAGGCCATATTCGTATTGATGCCAGTGAAAGTTTCGGCGCCTACTACCTGCCCTCAATCGTCAACCCGGTCAGCAAAGAACATCCTAATGTCCGTTTTTCAGTAAACATCTTACCCTCTGCCCTGGTTGTCGAAAATGTTGCCAACCTGAATAATGATATCGGGTTTATATCCTTCCCCATTGAAAATGAAAAAGTAATCTGCCGTGAAATCCTGGAAGATCACATGATTTTTGTCGCACCTTCATCACATCCTCTTGTAAACAAGAGACGGTTGACGTATATGGATCTTTCAGGGCAGCCGATAATAGTTCATGAAAAGGGATCTTTTTCCTACCAGATCACCCATCATTTCTTGAAAAAACACATGATTGATTTCAGCGTCCCTCTGGAATTTTCAAGCAACAGGGCCATCAGCAAAGCTGTTGAAGACGGCCTTGGTATTGCACTGGTATCAAAAAAAATAGTCCTGGATCATCTTAGGATTAAAAAAATGGCAGTACTCCCCTTCCCTGGACCACCGATCACACGCAAGTATTATATTGTCCATCATAAGGACAAATATTTCTCTGAAGTGCTCAATCAACTGATTAAAAAAGTAGCTCAATGGGCATCAAAATATCATAAATCCCTTTTGGGCTGAATATCATATAAACCTTGATCATTTTTCAAAAAAACCGAAAATATATGTGAATTTACGGCTTAAATTTTCATTGAATTTTTTATCCCCTTCACGAAATTGCCAGAAAAGTGAACCGGATTCAAGAGCATTGGTAAACTGCCACTGGTGGGTGAATTCTTGACCACTGAGCTTGGCAATTTCTCTTATCTGTTCTTCTGTAATCCAGTCGGAATCTAAGGAATTTATTTTTCCCGTCGTTACCGCCATCGGATTGACCCTGGATGAAGATAAAACAATCTCCAAAATTTCGGGTGTCAGAGAAATCTGAGTAGACAGAGCTTTTTTCATTTTCACTGCCGATTGAAATTTTTTACCCATAAGACTTTCAAGTTCACTGCCCGGGACTCCAGCTTTATTAATCCTCAGCGCCGCCTCTTCAGTAATCTGGTACGGGATAGGTTTGAAAGTTTCCTGCAAAAATACATTCTGCATGAAAAAAAGACTGACGAAACTTATCAGCGCTGCAATCACCGGAGTAATAACCCAGCCACTGGAAATACCACCCACGAGCCTCCAGTTAATATTCCTGCCTCCCTTTAATAAACCCATACCAATGACAGCACCGACAATAGCCTGGGAACTTGAAACTGGAACCAGAGGAATGGTCGGCAGCCCATGGGAACGCAGAAACGTTTCCAATCCTTGAGACGAAAAAAGGAAGAGGACAACTGAGTGTGCCGACACTGCCACCAGGGCAGCCACCGGAGACAGATCCATTATCCCTGAACCCACAGTAGTCATAACACGTTTTGAATAGGTGAATACACCAACGGCAATGGCAACTCCACCAAGAAAAAACAGTTGTTGAGCGGCAGAAAGGCTGAACAGCCCGCCAAAAGAGATATCTGAGAGTGGAGAGACAGGAATAAACACGCCCATTACATTGGCAATGTTATTTGCCCCCAGAGCATAGGAACCAAAAATCCCGGCAATAAGCAGTCCATTACGTGTAAATCTATCCAGCCAAAACATATGAATTCTAAGAGAGGCAATGAGAAATACAATCACTTTATAAAACACCACGGCAATAAGTGCCGCCAGAACCGGGCAAAATATCCAGGTCGAAACAATTTTTGTAAGAGAACCGGAATCAGTCAACGCACCTGTGAAAAAATTCCACCCGATGATAGCACCGACAATGGCCTGAGAGGTCGACACGGGAAACCGGGCCACCGTCATAAGATAAACACTTAATGCAGCAGAAAAGGCTACAATGAAGGCACCTGCCAGTGCATTTACAGAGCCAAGTTTTCCCAAGGTATGTGAGGCTCCTGCTCCACTGATAACAGCTCCCAGAATGACAAAAATGGAACAGCAAATTGCAGCTGTTCGAAATTTTACCATCTTTGCGCCGACAGCAGTGCCAAATACATTGGATGCGTCGTTAGCCCCTAAAGACCAGCCGAGAAAAAAACCGCTTGATAAGAAAAATGTAAACATTTTCAGACCTATAGAGAACGCTTAATGACAAAGATACTGAGATCATCGGCCACATCTTCCGCCCTGTCGGCAATTTTATCGATATGCCTGACGAAATCACGCATCTGCGTTTTGCGGCTCAAACAGACTCCGTCCTGACTGAATATTCTTTTTTGAAGCATTGTCGAGATCTTATCAGCTTCAGTTTCCCAGTAAGAGACTTTGTGCAGGTAATTTGCAACCGAAGAAATATCTTTGAAAAAGCATCTTGATGATTGCACCAGGGCCTCAGATGCATTGACCACATTTCTGACAAGTTCCTTGAAATCATTATGAAAATTAATATCAATTACGATACATTCGATATCAAAGCGATATAAGGCACCTTTGTACCGGTCTAGAAGCGAATCTATGCTTTCTAGGAGTTCCAGTACATCTCCCCTGGATTCAGGAATCAAAGTTTTACGATATAACTTGTCTTCAATGGAACGGCGAAGTGCATCACCTTTATGCTCAATCTCGGTAATTTCTT
>JAOZLO010000193.1 GCA_029934775.1 Desulfocapsaceae bacterium | reverse complement strand
GGGAATTGTTCAGGGGAATGTCGACCAGAGTATCAAGTGGTCAGCATCGCAGCAGAAGGCCACAGTTGACAGATACCTGTCGCTCTCCCGAGCTGTTTTGGATGATAAACAGGTGAAACTGCTTATCTGGCCAGAAACTGCGCTGCCGTTTTATCCGCAGTCCAGTGAGCATACTCAGCTTCTGCAGGGCATGACATTTGAACATGATATTGCACTTTTGACCGGTGCTCCATGGTATGAGATTATAGATTCCAAAGCTCGGAAAGTTACGTTTTTTAACAGTGCACTGCTTTTCAATCCTGCCGGCCAGATTGGCGATAAATATTATAAAACACATCTCGTACCTTTCGGTGAATATGTGCCGCTCAAGACTCTGTTGCCGTTTCTCGCGCCACTCGTTGAGGCTGTGGGTGATTTTTCTCCCGGGAAGATTGAAGAACCGTTGGACTGGAAGGATTGCCGGATCGGTGTTTTAATCTGTTTTGAATCGGTATTTCCTGAGATTTCTCGAAAATGGATTCTTTCCGGAGCGAATTTGCTTGTTAATTTGACCAATGATGCCTGGTATGGTAAGTCAAGTGCCCCGTATCATTCTCTGGCCATGGCAGTTTTTCGTGCAGTGGAGACCCGACGGAGTCTTGTACGTTCCGCTAATACTGGTATCTCTGCTTTTATTAACCCGCTTGGCAGCGTTGAATTTCGTTCAGAACTCTTCCAGTCGTATGGTTTCTCAACAGATGTAATATTATCTGAAGAGATAACGTTCTGGGTACGTTACGGATATTTTTTTGGACCCCTTTGCCTTTTTCTTGGAGTGGTCGCTGCAATTGTTGCGGGAATGTCGGGACGAAGAAAGTGTTACTGAAAATATTTCTCAAAAAATTGTATACAGGAAATAACCATGACTATTCAAATAGGTGGTGCAGTATCAAAACAGAAACTGGGAGAATTGAAAGTTCGTCTGCTCGCGCTCAAGGAGCATCTTTGACTTAGCTGGAAAGAAAGAAAAACTTGAGCAGCTTGAGCGGCAGACCCTGGCTCCGAATTTCTGGACTGATGCTGAGGCAGCCAGGCACGTTCAGAAAGAACATGGACAGCTTCAGGATACCGTAAAAGGGTGGGAGGCCAGGTGGGATGATTTTGAAGAGACGGAACTCCTGCTCGAAATGGCGATGGAAGAAAAGGATAGTGAGGTAGAACACGAGATTGCCCTGAAGGTTGATACAATGGAGGAGGATCTTGCCGCAGCTGAAATGGAATGCATGTTCAGCGGTGAGCATGATACAAACAATAGTTTAGTCACAATTCATGCCGGGGCAGGAGGTACTGAGGCTCAGGACTGGGTTGATATGTTACTGAGGATGTATCTGCGCTGGGCTGAGATACGAGGGTTTAAAACCTCTATCCTGGATCATCTTGCAGGGGATGAAGCCGGAACCAAAAGTGTTACTTTTATGGTTCAGGGGATGTATGCTTACGGGTACCTTCGCTCTGAACTTGGAATACATCGTCTTGTTCGTATTTCTCCCTTTGATACCAGCGGACGACGCCATACCTCTTTTGCCTCGGTTATGATTATGCCCGAATTAGATAATACTGTGGATATCAAGATTGATGAAAAAGATCTTCGGGTTGATACCTATCGTGCCAGTGGTGCCGGGGGGCAGCACGTTAATAAAACAGATTCAGCCATCCGTCTCACCCATCTGCCGACCGGTACTGTCGTGCAGTGCCAAAATGAGAGATCCCAGCATCGAAACAAAGATATGGCAATGAAAATGCTGCTCTCTCAGCTCTATGAACTTGAGAGGGAAAAACAGGCAGAGCAGCATGAAGGATTGCATGGAGATAAAAAAGGCATATCCTGGGGCAGTCAAATCCGCTCCTATGTACTCCAGCCTTACAGGTTGATTAAAGATCACCGAACAGATATTGAGTCTGGTAATGTGGATTCCGTTCTCGATGGTAATCTTGATCCTTTTATCAAGGCATTTTTACTTTGGGCGAGGTGATTCGATCAACTCTTTTTTTCAGTAGTTTTTATTGACCGCATTACCCCGATCACGAATCTGGTCGACTCAACCAGATCCATTTTCAGCCACTTGCTGACTTTTTCAGGATTGTTTTCTGCAATTGCATCGATGATATTCTGGTGATATTTACCCCCTGTTCGCGGATCACTGAAAACTGTCTGGCGAAACATGAGGTGGTAATAAGGGCTTGCCTGGTCCCAGAGGCTTTGTATCATGGAAAGCAGTATGGGCATATTGGCGCCTTTGTAGAGAGTGAAGTGAAATTTACGGTTTGCAGAGAGTATTTTATCCGCATCATTTTTCTGCTGGGCTGTAATGTACTGCCTGTTCAAGTGGTCGAGTTTTTCCAGGCTGTTTTTTTTCGACTCAAAGGTGGCTTTCCGTGCGGCGGAGAGCTCTATCATTAACCGTATTTCAAGAATCTCATTGAGCTTTTTTTCAGAGAGGTCGTAGACGCTGGTTCCCCTTTGGGGATGAACGATTAATAAATTTTTTGCTTCCAGGCGGCCAATGGCTTCACGGACAGGGATCCTGCTGATTCCCATCTGTTTTGCCAATGTTTCCGCCACGAGTTTTTCACCAGGTTTTATGCGTGCAGTGACAATCGCATGCTCCAGTTCTTTATATACCAGTTCCTGGGTGGTCAGAGTTTGAATGGTATTTGCTGAATATCCGGGTTCAGATTCAGGGAAAATTGACACCTGATGTCCTTCTGTTTTTGATGGCTTATGGTGCAATTCCCACGTTTTTCTTAAGCTTAAAAAACCGCTCATCTGTTTTAACCCAACCTGATTAAACCAACCACTGACCAGGCGGGATGCGCTGGGAAGAGCCAGGGCGCCGTTTCCTTTCCTCGATTTAAAGAGCAATCCTTCCTCTCCCGGATTATTCTGTATAAGATATCGTTGAAATGATTCATGGGTATGTGGCCCCATTGTTACCGGTTCATCGTGTCTCTGCCCGCCCCTTGACAGTGGAATTTCCTCACCAACATTCACCCCTGCCAGATCATTAACACGTAGTGCCAGCAGTTGATTTGCAGTCACTCCTGTTTCAATGGCCAGATCAAACAACAGTAAATCCCTGATATTTATGCCGATAGTTCTTCGCAACAGATTAATTTCAGATGAACCTGGTATTGGGTAGACCTGTTTCTCTCTTTTTTTTGAATATGTTTTCTGTGTCATTTTTTATCTTCTCATCCTGTATCATTTTTATCAGCCATGTCCGGTTAGAAAATGGCATTACCTTACAAATGTGTTTAA
The DNA here is from genome assembly GCA_029934775.1 of Desulfocapsaceae bacterium. Taxonomy (GTDB): domain Bacteria; phylum Desulfobacterota; class Desulfobulbia; order Desulfobulbales; family Desulfocapsaceae; genus Desulfomarina. Next base: position 2,621 of record JAOZLO010000193.1, on the reverse strand, counting down.
GGTCTGCTCCAGTCCGCTTTGACTGTGAATTTTTTGATTTTCAAGCTATTTTTTCCACCCAATTTGTATCATGCGAGTCCCTCGCAAAGACTGATACAAATCGAATGGTAAATAGAGCAGAAAATACTACAAAATTCTCAGGATGACGCTCCCTGGAGCAAACCTTAAACCCTCTCGGAGTCTCACGAGTTCGCTTACCTGCAAAATCCTAACCGACACTACTGTATTTTTATATAACATATTGAAAAAATATCCGCATAAAAAAGGAATATTTATTTTAGATAATATTAATAAAAACAGTCAATTAAATGTTGAGTTGACAGTGATTTACCTGAACTACGTTCAATGGTATATAAAAAACAATTGACACCATAATATATACAATGTTATTTGCAATATATCATTCGCATGGGCGATTGAGCACCTTACTGCTGAACTTCTGTCATAAAAAACAAGAAATAAGTGTAGGTTTCGAAATTGTTTGCCGTATTGCTTTGATATTACGATAACATTTTTAGTCATCAGTTATCAGCTGTCAGTAACTGATAACTGCACACTGAAAACTGATAACTTTCGGTTGCTTCCATTGCTCTCCTTAGATTAATGGAAGCACACATTTCAAGAATGTCTTTGTCGAGGTGATATATTTATGAAGTTTGTACCGCGGAGTTCCAATGATGATCCGTCCCTGATGAAATCAGACCGTCCATTCATCAAAATGCATGGGTTGCGAAATGATATTATTATCGTTGATGCACGGCATATGCCTTTTACCCCCTCCCGGGAGGAGATCCAGCGAATATGTGATCGCAGGGAAGGGGTGGGAGGAGATGAACTGTTAATTGTCGAAGCCCCGTTGGTTACTGATGAGGGCAGCGAAATTGTGGCTTTTGTTCGGATTATCAACACCGATGGCCGCGAGGTGGAGGCATGCGGAAATGCCTCCCGCTGTATAGGCTGGCTGCTGATGAAAGAACGTGGCCTTGACTCGGTTTCCTTTCGAACCCGGGGAGGTATACTCAGTTGCAATATGAAAGGAGAGAAAAAGGTATCGGTCTGCATGGGACAGCTCCGGACTGCATGGCATGAGATACCCCTTGCAAAAGAAATGGACAGCCTTCATCTGGGTATCGGAGCGGGGCCATTACAGGATCCCGTCGGAATGAATATCGGTAATCCCCATGCAGTTTTTTTTGTAAGCGATATTGACCAGGTAGACCTTGAAATTTATGGATCGGAGCTTCAGCACAATGATCTCTTTCCCGAGGAAGCAAATATCGGAGTTGCCCAGATAATTGATGCGGATACAATGAAACTTGCAGTTTGGGAGCGGCCGGGGGCACTGACCACAGCCTGCGGTTCAGGAGCATGCGCTGCAGTAGGTGCGGCATATCGTCGTGGGCTTATAGACAGACGGGCGATTCGGGTGATAATGGCTGGAGGCAGTATGGAAATTGAAATTGATGACAACGATGAGGTAACTATGACAGGTCCTGTGGAATTTTGTTATGCCGGGAGGTATCTCTTTGACCAATAGAGAATTAAAGCGGGATACCCGCAACTGAAAATTATCAGTGTGTAGTTATCAGTTGCTGACGACTGCACACTGATAACTGAAAATATTGCAATAATATCAAGGTAATATGGTAGAGTATTTCTTGTTTTTATTGCATGATTATTTGGAGTAATGAGCCATAACTATTAACACCCCACAAGGGGGTATAAGTACCATGGCGGTATACCCAACTACATAATTTTAAAATATTTTCCTCAATTTCTTGTCTTTTACACCCCACAAGGGGGTACTGAACTGAGTGACAGAAATTAGGGAGTAAGGTACTAAAAAGGAGTGAGTAATCAAATGAATGCAAGTGAAAGAATGGCAGCGGCAATTGCCTTAAAACCAGTAGATCGTATTCCCAATGCACCTTTTCAAGAGGCACCTGTGTGCCGTTATTTTGGTCGGACCTTCCGCTCCGCTCTGCTTGAAGACAAGGACATGGCTGACTGCCACATGGAGGCCATCGAAACTTTCAAGTTTGACTGGGTGATGGTGGGTATGGGGCTTATCGGCGGGATTATTCCGGAAGCCATGGGCTGCACGGTAAGCTGGCCTGAAGATGTTTTTCCTATCATTGAAAAAACCACGATATTTTCTATCGATGATGTGGCCAGGGTTGCTGAGTCGGATGTATTCACAGAGCGTATGGACAGGTTTATAGAGGGAATCAGAATTCTCAAAGACCGGTTGAAAGGTGAAGTACCCATTGCCTGTGAATATATCTCGCCTTTTACCATTGCTACAAGGCTTCGCGGGACCACTGAGATCATGATGGACATGTATCAAAATCCTGATCTGGTCAAAGCCATGCAGGAAGCAATTGTGCCAATTGATATTGAAATCGGCAAGGCGTTGATAGATGCAGGTGTCGAATATATTTTCTACGGCGCAGATATGGAATGCCCTATCCTGCTATCGCCAAAGCACTATAGGGAATTTATCCACACTCCAACCACACAGACCGTTAACGCTCTGGCAAAACTGGGTGCGCGGGTCCTGCCACATATGTGCGGTTCCATTGTCAAAACCGGCATTGTAGATATGCTGCTGGAGATGGATT
>JAOZLO010000192.1 GCA_029934775.1 Desulfocapsaceae bacterium | reverse complement strand
ACTGTAGAGTATCTTTTGTACCATCAGCATGATTGATTACGCAAGTAACAGGCCGACCCGGTGTTAATTCGGCAAGGTTAACAAGGTCGACTCTATCATCCTCTCGGATCAAATCATATTCATCCGGGTTGTTGAATGAGAGAGCAAGGAGCCCCTGCTTTTTAAGATTGGATTCGTGGATACGAGCAAAACTGCGGGAAATGACAGCTGCGCCGCCAAGGAGCCGGGGAGACAGTGCCGCATGTTCACGACTACTGCCTTCACCGTAGTTCCAATCTCCGACCACAACCCACTTAACCTGCCTGGCTTTATAGTCTCGTGCAATATCGGAAAATGCTATGTTTGCTTCTTCAGTTAACACGTTCAAACCTGTGCCTGCAATATTATTATACGAATTTATCGCACCCATGAACATATTATCACTAAATTTATCAAGATGTCCACGCAACCTCAGCCACGGGCCGGCGGGAGAAATGGCGTCCGTTGTACATTTACCTTTCGCTTTGAGCAGGACCGGTGCATGAGCAATATCTTTACCATCCCATGGTGGCCAGGGTTCAAGGATCTGCAGACGTTGACTGTCTGGGTTTACCTTTAATTCTATCTTACTGCCATCATCCGGTGGTGCAAAAAAGGAGGAATCCCCCTTTTCAAAACCCTTTTCCGGTACATCCGGTGCTTTTTGTGGCGGTTTCAGGCGGAATGTTTGACCGTTTGCATCGATCAGTGAATCTGTCAGGGGATTAAAGGATAGACGTCCAGCAAGAGCTAGAGCTACTGTTATCTCGGGGCTGGCAATAAAGTTCATGGTTGTGGGCTGGCCATCATTTCGGCATGGAAAATTGCGGTTGTAGGAAGTAACAATGGTATTGGGCTTACCGGCAATTGTAGAATCTCGACGCCACTGACCAATGCACGGGCCACAGGCATTTGCCAGTACAGTCCCCCCTATAGCTTTAAGGGATGCCATCTGTCCGTCTCTTTCTATAGTAGCCCGTATCTGTTCGGAGCCAGGGGTCACCATCAATGGTACAGCGCTTTTAATACCATGTGATTTGGCCTGTTCGGCAAGGTCAGCTGCGCGGCTCATATCCTCATAAGAAGAGTTTGTGCAGCTGCCAATTAAACAAGTTGAAATGGTGTCTATAAATTCGCCGTTACTCTCTGCAATCTCACCTGCGAGTTTTGATATAGGCCTTGCACGGTCAGGAGAATGGGGACCCACAACATGAGGTTCTAAAGTAGACAGATTGATTTCAACAACGCGGTCATAATATTTTTCAGGGTGCTTCAAAACATCTTCATCTTGAGATAATAAATCAAGATTCTGTTCCGCAAGATCTGCGAGTTCTCCGCGTCCTGTGGCTTTGAGGTATCTTGCAATACTATTGTCGTAGGCAAACATAGATGTGGTTGCACCAAGCTCGGCACCCATGTTTGTAATTGTTGCCTTTGCCGTACAGCTGATGGATTGCGCTCCAGGGCCGAAGTATTCGATAATGGAATTGGTACCACCGGAAACAGACAACTCACCTGCAAGGTAGAGAACAATATCTTTTGGTGCTGTCCAGCCACGTAACTTTCCGGTAAGTTTGACGCCTATATGGTTGGGATAAAGAACCTCCCAGGTTAATCCTGCCATTGCATCTATGGCGTCTGCACCACCTACGCCAACGGCACAGGCACCAATTCCACCTGCATTGGGGGTATGTGAATCGGTGCCTAATATAACTGCACCAGGAAACGCATAATTTTCGATATTTACCTGGTGAATAATTCCTGCGCCGGGAGCCCAGAACCCTGCCCCATATTTAGCTGCAGCCGATTTCAAAAAATCATAGACTTCATTATTTTCGACATTGGAGGCTTTGAGGTCAAGATCTCCCGCTATCCGCGCCTCAATCAGATGGTCGCAGTGAATCGTTGTTGGAACTGCGACTTTTTCTCGACCTGTCTGCATGAATTGCAGCATGGCGGACTGGCCCAATACATCCTGGAGAACTACACGGTCGGGGCGAATGTAGAGGTAACTCTGGCCGGCGATCATTTCCTGTTCTTCGGGATTATCCAGATGAGAAAGCAGGATTTTGTCAGCAAGGGTCAAAGGTCGACCAAGTTTCTGCCGGACTATCTGAAGGTTTCGTTTCATGGTTTCATATATCTTCGAAACGAATTGAGGGGTGGAGTCAAGACTGGACATGGATGCTACCTCCTGTGAAAGAAAAGTTTGGTCACCATTATTTGTTCAATTACTAGTAAGACTAGTAGAGTAGCTTTTCAATCTTTTTTCCCTCCCTCATCAGGTATAATCCAGCCCGCTTGGAGAAAAAATGATTACAGCTTTAAAATAGACCTGTCAATCCACTTGCCGGAACATTTTGTCGGGGGACAGTAAGATAGAGTTCGAGATGGAAATGATTATGCTGGGAATTGATTTTAAAAAGCAATAAGGAGCGCTTCATGGATGAGTTCAAGCTGCATCGTAATTTTTTAAAAGATAGTCTCCGTAAAACGATCGACTTTCGTACAAGCGCTCAGCACAGGGGGGTTCCTGTGCCACCATTGCAGGAGCCGGTTGCTAAGCAGTTAGTCCGTATCAGTATGCCTGACAGGGAGTCCTGGAATCATATTCTACAAGAAACAGATCTGGCAGACGCCATTGGTAATCGTCGAAGCAGACGAAACTACAGTGATGATTACCTGAAGGTAGAAGAACTGGCATTTCTGCTCTGGACGACACAGGGACAAAGAAAACCAGGAGAACAACCGCCTCATTTTCGTACAGTGCCTTCAGCTGGAGCCAGGCATAGTTTTGAAACCTACCTGTTCATTCACAGGGTAGAGAAGATTCCTCCGGGACTCTATCGTTATCTTCCTTTATCTCATGAGCTTGTTTTATTGTACGCTACAGATGATCAGAGTAAATTAAAACTCTCCCGGGCAGTGCTCGGGCAGAAATTTGTTGCTGACAGTGCGGTGGTCTTTGTCTGGACGACAGTACCTAATCGTATGGAATGGCGTTATCTTCAGGCGGCACACAGAGTGATCTTACTCGATGCGGGACATGTCTGTCAAAATCTCTATCTGGCTTGTGAGGCGATTCAGGCAGGAACCTGTGCCATTGCCGCTTATGACCAGGAGGCTATGGACGAGTTGATACGGGTAGATGGTGAGGAACAGTTCACCATTTATCTAGCACCGGTAGGAAAGTATCAGTAACTTGCTCCTGAAATAATGTAATAAAAAAAGAAACTGAGGAATATATCTTGAATTTTGAGGTTATATATTGCACCAAGGTACTTATACTCCCTTGTGGAGTGTTAGATATGTAAAGGATCTTTTTTCCTGAGATTGGAGCTTGGCAGGAGGTAATGGACGGCAGGATGAAGAAAGAAATGAAAATTGTAAGACCCGGGCTGAATGGCACATTTATCGCTGAAAACGGTGATAAGTTACCCCCCCCTGATGGGTGGGAGTTTCTTCCTGCAGGTGATGCTGGCATAACAAGAAAAGTTACGGGTAAATGCGTGTTTTGGAGAGTTCAAGTCAAAATCGGGCGCCGGGTTATCTCTAAAGGAGTCTGGGCACCATCGGAAATTATCGCATCAGCCAGACAGGAAACAGAGAGTATCCGGTCTACTGATACATACAAAAAAAGATTAGAATCTGGCTGGAGGAGAAGAAAGAAAAAGCAGAGCCTGTACGAAAAAGAGTTCTATACAGAGGTACGGAATTTTCTTTCTTTTGCGCCACTCTATAAACAGATAGAAGAGGAAATAGCTGAGGCTGTTACTGCTTTTTCTATTCCCGTAGGGAGTGGAACTGTTGCAAGGACGACGATGATTTCGGTGGAAGAACGAGCATCACGAGCAGTTATCGCATGGATGAGGCACAAAACAACAGCTTATGATTTTATGAAAATCCCCAGAGTAAAAGGCAAAAGGCGTGAAGTCAGAAGGATGCTTGCAGGTCGGTCGACTGAACTGCTTTCTACATACAGAAAAGGAGTGGCAACCTCAGATGACTGCCCTTTGAAAAAGATATTTACAACATCTGGGGACTCCATCGGTGAATGCTGTTCATAAGGCGCACGGGTATCTTGGTGATAGCAGACATGATACTGGGCAATTGGAGTAGTGCCAGTGGAAATTGAGATAGGCAGCATTCCTCTGAAACAATTATTGGAAGACAACTTCATTTGGGCTATTTTCACTGTTGCAGTTGCTTGCTGGCCTTGCCCCTAAACCGTACTGATAACTAGGAATTGCATTGATCCCCGTTTTTTAAAGGGCTGTCACAAAACTGTTCTCATATATTTTATGGGCGATGGGATCTCAACTCCCTGCGGCAACTGGGGATAGCTGGCCAGGTCTGGTTTGGTCTAAAGTTTAAACAGATCTATAATTTCAGTAATTATTTCAACAACTTTATGTCCTTTACGTCGAATGATGGCGGCATCAGCCGGATGGGTGGACATACCGATAAAATGCGCCCCGGCATTCTCGGCAAACAGCATATCATTTTCACTGTCGCCCACTACGAGGAGTTCACTCATTGAAATGTTTACTTGTTTACAGAACGTTATTGCCATAAAAGGTGATGGCTTGGGTTCTTTAGCTGAATTATCAGTGCCCAGATAATCAAAAAAAGTGGATAGTCCTGTTTTTTCTAAACCAGCTATAGTTGCCTCGTAAGTATCTGCTGTCGCTATTCCAAGCTCATAATTCTTGCCATCAAGATAGTCAAAAAGATCTTTCACACCAGGCAATAAGACGTAAGGTACGCTCTCTCCCGTTGCATGATCATTGTACAGATCAAAGAGTTCAGATGCATTGGAGAGTAGATCTTCTTTCGAATCGGGTGCACAATTACTTTTAGCTTGAATCATCGCTTCAACAATTTTCGTCGTGGTTGAGTGTTGTAAGAGACTCTCCGAGGTCAGCTTTTCCGGTAAATATCCAAGGGCCTGCTCCACTGTGTTAATCACCTGATCAGAGATGTTATAATTTTCTCTCAAATCGAGCAGAACAGATGTAAGAATATGATGTTGAGTGGTATTAAAATCCATTAGAGTGCCATCCTTATCAAACATAATCCCCTTAATCATATTCTCTCCTCTCTCTGTCCTTAAACCAGCTGCTTTAGACCTGGTTGAGTAAAAAAGGACATTTTTTAATATTCTCTCGGACTGAGATAGCCGAGATAAGAATGACGCCTTCTCTCACTATAGAACATTTCAATGTAATTATTAATAAGTATAAAAGTATATGGGGTCCATCTATGGATACTGAATGTATTAATGGAATAGCTTGTAAGAGAATAGAGACAGGCGCCGGTAGGAAGGTACAGTACGAGACTCCCCCTTTACCTCCCTGTAGTATCTCTTTTATTCTTCAGGGGAAATATGCAAAGATTATATGACATTTCATGCCTACCAGAGAATGTTGCGCATCAATACGGCCTATGGCAGTATTCGCAAAGGTCACTCAGTTACTCTGCACACACCTGGAACAGAGTTCCAGCAGTTGGTGTGGGTTCTAAGATTTGTTTTGCTTTCATGTAGGCAGTGGGAATGGTAAATGGCCCTACGATAGACTGTTTTCGATATAGAGAAATAAAATATTTTGGCAAGCAGGCATAAATGTGATTGAGGCATAAATGATATGACTGGGGTCTCTCCTGGCAAAGGAATTGCTGCAGTGGCAACTGCTGGCTATGTAAAGAGAACTGCGGATGCCATCAGTTGAGGTGTCTCCTGCTTCAGCTGAAACTGTTCATGTTAACACAAATGCTGGCAACAAAAAATCCGATGGAGACCGTGGCTCCGCTTTTAATATTTATAAAAACCACTCATTTCGCATGAGCGTCCTTGCTTCTGCTGTTAAGGGAATAAGATCGTTCTTATTGACAAGCTTCATGT
>JAOZLO010000191.1 GCA_029934775.1 Desulfocapsaceae bacterium | reverse complement strand
GCCCTTACAGCTAATAGAAAAGGAGCATATAAGCCAACCACGGTATCTTTTTGAAAGCTGAACAGGGCAAATGGTACAATGGAGCCTGTAAACAAACAAAGAGTTGCCAGAAGGATTATCAGCCCCCAGCCGGGAAGAAAGAAAGGCAATGGCAGGGTGGTCACCATAAGAAAAAAGGCAAAGATTTGTAGTTTTAGTGATTTTGGGGTATAGGTCTCTTGTATCATTTTTCCAGGGAATTGGCGATATACCAGCATTCTCCAGTAGCCTCTACTGAATTTGAGCCGTGCATACCTTATGACTGAGTCAGGATGTCTTAAGTGAAAAACAATTGCTCTGGGGTTAAAAACCATTCTCAGTCGTAACGCTGTCATTCGATAAGACAGCTCCGTGTCTTCATTATTTGCTTCCGGAAAGCGGCTATTAAATCCATTAAGTTCATGGAAGATGTGGCGTCTATATCCGGCAGAGTAAGTGTCTACCATGTCAGTTTTACCTGCTTTTTCCAGTAGATAGAAGCGTTCCTCAAATTCGATTTGAGCAAACCTGGCTACGATTTCCCTCTGCTCTGTACGATAGGCGCCTTTGACTGCCATAACCTCTTTTTGATGAAAAGGTGCTACCATTTCCTCAATCCAGCTATGAGTTGGAATACAGTCGGAATCAGTAAAGAGGAGGACATCACCTTTACTAACTCCAGCACCATAGTTTCTGGCGGTGGCAGGGCCGTGGTTTTCCTGGTAGATATATCGGATGGGAAATCGCTGGGCTATCTCGGCCGTACGATCAGTCGAACCATCATCAACGACGATTACTTCAAATGAGTCAGAGGAGATCGTCTGTCTGGAAAAGGCACGGAGGCATGAGTCAAGTGTTTGTTCTGCATTGTAAGCTGGGATAACCACACTGATCATTATTTGCCTCCCCTTATCTTTACCTGCATTCCGTATCACTTCCTTTGGCAAGGTGTCGGAAAAATGTTTTTGCAGATTTAATCGTGCGTCGAATTTCTCTGGGATTACGTATCATCTGCGATAATTTGTAGAGGATATAGGCTGGTCGCAGGTAGAAAGCACGTCTTGCCTTATCACAGAATAGAACCAGTTCTTCAGAGGAGAGGTGCTCTCCACGAATGACGGTATTATGTAAACCGGAAGGGGTGAGCCATTGAGAAAAATCACTGGTGGTAATAAGCCCTTTTTCTTCATACCAGCGATAGGCCTCTGTGCCTGGGTAGACCATCACGGGATAAAATTGTACAGCATCGGGCTTAAGATCTATAGCAAACTGCAAGGTCTTTTCCATGGTTTCTTGAGTTTCACCCGGCAAACCAACCATGAAGCAGCCATGTACAAGCATCTTTGCTTTACGGGCAGCATTCATAAATGATTGCGACTGCTCCAAGGTGATACGTTTTTTTATGTTATCGAGGAGATGTTGATTGCCACTTTCAAAACCAACACAGAGACAACGGCAACCTGCATTTTTCATGATTTGCAGAGTTTCATAATCCAGATCAACCCTTGCATTGGCAGTCCATGAAATCTTTATTTTTCGACGAATGATTTCCTGACAGATTTCTATACATCGTTTTCTGCCTGCCGGGAAGGTATCGTCTTCAAAAAACACTGCTTTGACATCAGGGAAATTGTCGACAATGTATTCGATTTCATTCACTACATTTTCCGGACTGCGTATCCGTAAGCTGTGCCCCATCATGGTTTGAGGGTAGACACAAAATATACAGTTATGGGGACAACCCCTGCTGGTGGTAATAGTCACCATCGGAAACAGAGCGTTGGGATTGAAGTAATTATTTATGTCAAGAAAGCGCTTGTAAATAACACTGACCATAGGAAAATGATCAAGAGAACTAAGAAAGGGACGATTTTCTGTGCGCCGGGGGCCAGAAGCAGTGGGATAACAGAGTCCTTGAATCTCTGATAAATTACCATCATATTTCAAATAGTCTGCTATATCACAAATTGTTTGATCAAATTCGCCAATGGCTATGGCATCGATACCCTTGCTCAGTGCCAATGTCTCTTCAGGAAGTGCCGAGACATGAGTGCCTACAAGAACAACAAAGAGACTATTTATCTGTTTTTTCAGATCCTCACAAAATTGAATATCATTAAAAATACTGGGGGTGCTTGTTTCCACGACAACGAGTTGTGCCCCAAATGAGGCTACTCTTCTGATCACAGAGTCCCTCTCCAGATCAGCAGCTGGAGCATCTATCAGGTCAATTTCATATCCAGCCTGTTCGGAGAAACCGGCGGCATAAGAAAGCCACATAGGGTAGTAAAGAGTACCACTTTTTGTTACTGCCGGGCTTCGCTGGGGCCGGGAAAAGTTTTTAATGAAGGGAGGATTTATAAAAGTTATTTTAATGCTATCCATATTTAAACTTGTTAAAATAATTGATAGTTTATCTTGAAAATAAAGAGATAATTGTGTGCGGAGAGTTGGCTAGAGAGATTTTCATAATGTTCAAATCTCCAGAAATCCTCAGTCTTGAGACGAATAATATGTATTATTCTAAGTTTGAGAGTGCTTTTTTATTAATTTTTCCACTACCAGTTTTAGGAAGTTCCGCTATCAGCTGGATATGCTTTGGTAGCATGTAAGGAGCCAACTTATTTTTACAGAAAACTGTTAGATCCTCAAGCTTCAGAGGTTGGCCGTCTTCTGTAACAGTATACGCTTTGGGGACATGACCTCTCCTTTTTTCCTCTACTCCAACAACTGCTACTTCTCTTATTTTGGGATGTTTTTGTAATACCAGTTCGATCTGCAATGGATACACTTTCATGCCAGCCACTTTTATCATACCACTTTTTCTTTCAATAAAATGATAAAAATCATCCTTATCTTTTGTTGCTAAATCACCGCTGAAATACCAGACATCTTTTCCGGAGAATGGGACCTCGTTACGATATCCGGATACAACTGCGGGACCTGAAAAAATCAACTCCCCAATTTCACCAGTTGGAACTTCTTCACCGCGTGGATCAATAAGTTTTACCTGGTAATGCTGACAGGCCTTGCCCATAGATCCGTCTAATCGGCAACTTTCGGGAGGGTTAGCTATGGCAACACCAGTTGTCTCTGTGCTGCCCCATACTGAGAGTATGGGTAGGTTAAAGCTGGAAAGAAAAGAATTATGAATTTCAGGACTGGTATACATTCCCCCACTTTCAGCTATTCGCAAACTCGGAAGAGATGACTGAGCGCAATGTTCAGCCATCATTTTATACAAGATTGCCAATCCCATCATACAGGTAACATGATATTTATTTATGGCATTGACAATGGATTTCGGGCTGATTCTAGTGACGAGTATAAGTGAAGCACCAGTGAATAAAGCTCTGCAGAAAAGTTCATGTGGATGTGCAAATGAGGCGAACATACAGAGGTGAACATCACGTTCTGTTAATTGAAATGTTTCTATAGCGGAACGAGTATTCCAGAAGAGATTTGCATGGGTGCATAGCGCACATTTGGGAAAGCCACTGGAGCCTGTCGTATAGTTATAGTAAGCCACGTCTTCTGGCTGTATTTCCTTTATATCGCTCTGACATAACGCCTGCTTGACGCAGTGATCCCAGAGAAGGGCCGTCTGCGATTTTGACTGACCGCCTGTATTTATGACAAGAGCACCATGTTCTGTAATACTTTTAATTATTTCATCACTAACAACATTTTCATCTATGATAATGACAGCTGGGCACGATGCTGAAATTATTTTTTTTATGGTATCTATGTTTTCCAAATAGTTTACCGGAACTGGAATAAAATTTGCGAAACTTGCTGCTAAAAATGAGAAAATCAGCTCCGGTGTTCGAGGCAGCAACAAACACATTCTTGCGCCTGCAGGAACTCCATTATTTACTAAAAAACCTGATAAAGATTCAGCTATTGTTTTTGTTTCATGAAAAGAAAAACTATTCCCGCTGGATTGGATAAATGTTTTTTCAGGAGTTTTTTCTGCCCAATACAGCAGGGCACCTTTTAATGTTTGTGGTATATTGTTCATTCTTGTTCTATTCTTTCAGTTGGTTTTTTACAGTACTTTCCGGTTAAAATTTTGCAAGGGCGTCACTGGTTGTTCTTTAAAGCATACAATTTTCTAACCGGACAACGCTGAGTTTTTTATTGATCCGGGGGAGCTATTTTAAAAAAAGACGTTCTCTTTTGTATTGAAGATATTTTAAGAAAGCAAGTGTTTTTTGATCAACCAGCATTGGGAATTAACTGAAATCTCCTGGTGAATATATAATATCCCGGGCAGACACAAGTCCAGAAGAATTAAGATTGTACCTAAAATATCCATTTAACCGGCAACATACGAAATCATTCAGCAACGAATTTTATGGCAAGTGGATACAGTTTTTAGCAACGAAGCAGATGAAGTGTTTTTACAACACCATCATTAATAGCAATAACTATAACTGGAGATATTAGGTGAGACACTATATACTTAGCCATCTGGACGAGCATTACAAAGTCCTTGAGCATCTGCGGACGCACATGGTCGAATCGATTGCCTCTATTGCTGATCTGATGGTCGATATACTATCGGAGGGGTACAAGATGTTGGTAATGGGGAATGGTGGAAGCGCAGCCGATGCCCAGCATTTCGCCGCCGAACTTGTTGGTCGTTTTCTGGTCGAGCGACGTCCGCTACCGGCAATTGCTTTAACCACTGACAGCTCAATTATGACTGCCGTCGGGAACGATTATGGCTTTGAACAGATCTTCAGTCATCAAATCAGAGCACTGGCACATCCTGGCGATCTTGTTATCGGTATTTCAACCAGTGGCAATTCACCTAACGTTCTTGAAGCGATGAAAATTGCCAATACAATGGGTGTAACAACGTTAAGCCTGGTGGGTGGGGGTGGAGGGAAAATAGCAGGAGCGAGCGATCATTGCTTATGCGTTCCCTCACAGTACACACCTGCAATCCAGGAAGTACACATCACGATCATTCATATTTTGTGTGACCTGATTGAAAAAAAAATGTTCAGTGGAGGGGCTGAAGTATGAATAAAAAGTACGGACCGCTCGATTTTTCATCGATCAGTACTTATTCGCTTAAAAGTCGCAACAACAAGGTGAATATCGCTGATCATTTCGCCGGAGAGATCACAGCCGGGCTCTCCCTTCGCGATTTTACCTCACGATTGCCGTGCTTGCTTGGTGCTAAAAACCTGCAATCAGTTGCCGATCTAATTATAGTGGCGTGTAGAAAAGAGAAGCCGGTGATTCTTGCCATCGGCGGACACGTCATCAAATGTGGTTTGCAACCGGTAATAAGAGGACTGATCGAAGTAGGTGCAATTTCGGCGGTGGCAATGAATGGTTCAGTTGCAATACATGATTTTGAGATCTCGTTAATTGGCGCAACTTCAGAGGATGTTGAGGTTGGCCTTCATACCGGAGATTTCGGGTTTTCTGCTGAAACCGGACAGGGAATGAACTTGGCCCTGTCTGAGGCCCGTAGTCGAGGAATTGGCTTCGGCCAGGCAATTGGCGAACATATCCTGACTGCCGGACACCCATTTGCTGATTTCAGCCTGTTGGCTTGTTGTGTGGAGAACAATATTCCAGCTACGGTACATGTTGCAATCGGTACCGATATTATCCACCAGCACCCACAAGCCGATGGAGGAGTAACTGGTGAGATGAGCTTTCATGATTTCAAGTTGCTGGCTTCAGTTGTTGCTGAACTTGGTGACGGTGGACTCTGGATCAATGTTGGTTCAGCTGTATTACTACCGGAAGTTTTTCTCAAAGCTCTCTCGGTTACCAGGAACCTCGGTTATCGTGTGGATAATTTTTCAACAGCTAACTTCGATATGATCCAGCACTACCGTCCAACTCAGAATGTTGTCAAACGTCCAACTTCAGGTGAAGGGAAAGGTTATAGCATCA
>JAOZLO010000190.1 GCA_029934775.1 Desulfocapsaceae bacterium | reverse complement strand
TTTTTTTATGGGAGCTATAAAGGGGATTTTTATCTTGCATCTCTGCTGATTATGTTTTGGCCCAGAGGAAGGTAAAAAGAAAGCTTCTATGAAGTAAGATACTAACAGAATTTTTTAAAACGGGGCGATATATGCACATATTAGTTACAGGTGGGGCTGGATATATTGGCAGCCATACCTGTCTTGAACTGCTCAATAATAATCATAAAGTAACTGTTGTTGATGATCTTTCCAATTCAAGCCGGGAGTCGTTGCGACGTGTAGAACTGCTCACCGGGAAGACTCTTTCTTTTCATCATGTCAACCTGCTTGATAAAGCATCACTTGAGAAGGTTTTTAGTGATTCGGACAGCTCGTTTGATGCTGTAATTCATTTTGCTGGTAAAAAAGCAGTGGGAGAATCTGTGGAACAACCGCTGCTCTACTATCACAATAATGTAAGCGGAACGCTGATTCTCTGTGAAGTGATGTCTGCCTTTGGGGTTAAAAATATAATCTTCAGTTCTTCGGCAACAGTTTACGGTGATCCCAAAACGGTACCTATCACTGAAAATTTTCCACTGTCCTGTACTAATCCGTATGGAAGGACAAAACTGATGGTTGAGGAGATTTTACAGGATATTCATATTGCAGATAAAGATTGGAACGTCTGTCTTCTGCGTTATTTTAATCCTGTCGGTGCACATAAAAGTGGGCGTATTGGAGAGGATCCTGAAGGAATCCCTAACAATTTGGTGCCATATATTTCCCAGGTTGCAGTAGGGAAACTGCAGCAGGTTCAAGTTTTTGGAAATGACTATCCAACGCCCGATGGGACAGGAGTACGGGATTATATCCATGTGGTAGATCTGGCTATGGGGCATGTGAAAGCACTGGATAGGTTGCTGGCATCTTCCGGGGTTGTGATTTATAACCTTGGGACAGGGAAAGGTTATAGCGTTCTTGAAATGGTATCAACCTTCGCAGAGGTAAACGGTAGAGAGATCCCTTATGAAATCGTCGGTCGCCGTCCGGGGGACATCGCTGCCTGTTATGCTGATCCGGCAAAGGCATCAGAGGAACTGGGGTGGAAGGCAAGACTTGGGTTACGTGAGATGTGCGAAGATACCTGGCGCTGGCAGAAACAAAACCCCAGAGGGTATATTGAGTAAAGTATTATTATTATTTCTTTTTTTTATCAGGGCGCGTTTTTTTTGTCTGGTACACCACTGGTTCAGTTGTCTGGCAACTGCCTCCACAACCGCAGTCGGACATATCCTGCCCCTGCTTTAAACTACTGTTGTGGTTATGATTATGGTCGGTGGCGGAAGAGGCAGCAGAGCAACCGCAACCAATTTCACCTGAAAACCAGCCCCGAATGATTCGAGACAGTGGTTTGATGGAGAGAACGAAGAGGAGCAGGGTGGCGGCCAGTATCAAAAATCCGGGCACAATTTCTGCAGCCTGGCCTGCAATTGCCACTGCCGATATACCAAGAGAAAGATAGATGGCGTCCAGCAGCAGACCACAGAGTACACTGATTATACCAATGCTGAGCAGGTATAATCCACTTGCTCTCTTGCCGAGCAAGCCAATCAGTACGGACAAAGAAGTTATGTTGGTGGCTGGGCCGACCAGGAGAAAGACCAATGCGGTGCCGGGGCTCACTCCCTTCATAATCAGGGCTGCTGCGATTGGTGTTGAAGCAGTTGCGCAGATGTAGAGAGGGATTCCAAACAGGAGCATGAGCAGCATTGAAGACATTCCGCCGCCAAGATAGCGGGAGATCATGTCGTCTGGAACCAGTACTGTGATGATTCCGGCCAGTAGGATGCCGACAAAAAACCAGCCGGCAAGGTCACTCCAGAGCTCGCCACCGGCGTAGCCCACTCCTGCTTTGCATTTTTCGAAAAAATTATGGTGTTTTCTATGTTTTTCCGGTGGGCAGTTCTTCCCGTCACAACAGTTATCTATAGGGCAGCTCAGATCCGCTTCTATTCGGGTCTGCCTGTTTGGAGGATTAAAAAAATTCTCAGCAAGCCCGGCGGAAAAGGCTGATATAAAAGCGGAAACAGGTCTGGCAATGGTCATGAGGGGATCAAGTAAAGCCCAAGTGATCGAGATAGAGTCTACGCCGGATTCCGGAGTAGATATGAGAAAGGCAGTGGTGGCGCCATTATTAGCTCCCTGTCTCTTGAGTGATGCTGCGGCCGGTAGTACACCGCAAGAGCAGAGTGGTATCGGGATACCGAGAAGAGCTGCCTTGAATACTGAGCGGTAACGTCCGGAACCAAGATGTGCGGCTACGTATGCTGGTGATAGAAATACTTTGAGCAGACCGCCGACAAGCAGACCAAACAGAATATAAAGTGAGGCTTGATTGAGTATTTCCCAGGAGGCTTGCAGTACATTGGCTAGAAAGGTTACCATTTTTTTCCTGTATGGGTTTTCCTGGATCTGAATTTTTTTGTCAAAAAGAAGGGGAACCTTCCCTGATTCGCTCCAGAGCTAGTTGTATTAGTCTACATCCATGACTATCGCTTATGCGGTAATAGACCACTGGCCCTTTTCGACGATTGGTAACCAGATGTAACTGTCTCAGATGTCTCAACTGGTGGCTGACCGCTGACTCACTTACTCCCAGGAACAGGGCCAGATCGCAGACACACATCTCCTCGCGGTCTAAAGCCCAGAGAATCCGCAAACGGTTCGGATCCCCCAGAGTTTTAAACAGAGCGGCTATCTGTTCATAATCTTTTGCCGCCAGGGCCTGCTCGTGAGCAGCATCCACTCTTTCCTGATGGATACAACGGCAATCACAACTTTCATTCAGGTTATGTATTTCAGGAGATTTTGACATAATGAGGATTCTCTACATGAGCGTTTGTTCAGATAATAAAACGTATAAAACTATTGTCAAGATTTTTTATCCGCCGAAGTAGTGTCAGGGACGGACAGTTCGTACATATCCTTTCTTTTTGATGACAAAGTCATAGTCACTTCCACATTGATCATTTGACTCGAGTCTCCCCGGCTGAGTGCCTTGTTTCGTCCCGACAGTCCAGAAACTGCTGTTGAGTCGAACCAGGTTGCATTCTCCATTTCGCCGCAAGTCAAATATATTCTTTAAGGCTATACGTTCATCAACTGTTGGTAAACGCCAGTCTGAGTAGTCGGCCAAGACAAGACTTTCGGAATACTTAACAGCCTCTTTTGAGTTTTTGAATGATTTACTTTTTTGAATCTGCCACATAAGACCTGTTTTTGAATCACGGCAGATAGTATTACCAATATTTTCAAGTCGGGGGTCTGCTGCCATGGCCTCGAGAGGTAAGGCTGTAATAAATAAAATAAATATACAAATAGTGACGGTGATCAATCGATTTTTCATACTGTTACTCCCCTGAGTTTCTCTTAATTGTTAATATTGGCTTGAATTTGGGCCCACCCACTGGTACTTTTGGATAAACAAATATAAACACTGTCTGCACAATGTGATCTAAAAAATTCTGATTGATGGACGGATGTCAACTGGATGTGAAGGTAGAATGAATGCATAGCGGGAACGTGGCAGGGAATACAAACCGTAAAGAAATACTATTGCAGACGCTGCATACCATTGTAGATCGTCCCATACGGTTAATGGTTGTCTGCAGTACGCAGAACCGGGCAATTCTGCGATACGGGCTTCTCAATCAATTACCCGGTTATTTAGAACTTGTCGCCGGTCCCGGATGCAGTGTGTGCGTTATGCCGGCAGGACATATAGATGCTTTTGTCAAAGTGGCAGTTCAGCCTGATGTTGTAACGGCAGTATGTAACGATCTGCTTAAGGCCCCGGGCAGTACTGAATCTCTTGAGTCTGCAAGGGATAAGGGCGCTGATATTGAACTCATAACATCTTCCATGGAAGCTCTTGATATTGCGCGGCAACAAACGAGTAAGACGGTGGTTTATCCGGCAGTGGGTTTTGAGGCGACGGCGCCGAGTGTTGCTGAAGCTATCCTCGAGGCAGCTCGCCTTGGTGTAGAAAACTTCTGTGTAATCCCTTCCATCAGGTTGTTGCCTCCGACCATCGATCTGCTGATGCATGATCCTGGGCTCAATATTCAGGGATTGCTTTGCTCGGATCATATTAACACTATCTCCGATGTTGAAGCCTATACTGTTCTGGCTAAAAAACATAATATACCATGTTATATCGGAGGATTTGAAGTTGATGATATCCTGGAGGGTATTGTCTATCTGGTCAAGCAGGTGAGAAATTGTGAATCTGTTCTTGATGATACTTCTGCTTTTACGTATTCCTCTGATGAAAAAAAGAGAGCCAGGAAAATGGTTGCAGAGGTGTTTTTTGGTGTAGACGCCCTCTGGCGGGGGTTGGGAAATATTAGACAGAGCGGTTTTGTGATTCGGGATGAACTCTCTCTTTATGATGCAATGAAAAGGTTCAACATTCGGTTTTCTGAAGGGCAGGAACCGTGTCTGTGCCAGTGTAGTGATATCATTTCAGGCAGAGGGCTTCCTCCTGACTGCCCTGCCTTCGGTATGGCCTGTACTCCCGAGAGCCCTATTGGCCCCTGCATGATTACAGAGGGGATCTGTAATTCCTATTTAAAGTATAATGTTGGATCACGTGCTGTTTAAGGTACCCTTAAGCTGGGTCAACAAAGAAGTATCAATGGGGAAAGAAAAAAGCTGAGAGAGCAATAAACAGCAGCAGCAGTGCAATGATGTCAAACAGGTTCCCGAGAATGCAGGGGTTACGGTTGTGGTGGTATGTTGTCTGGTTGGTTTGAACCGTCTCTCGGGTGATGAGTTTTTGTTTTGGGTGATTAAGGAGTTCGCCGGTACCGAAAGCGGCAAAACTTATAGAAAGAATAAGGATGGTTTTGAAAAGATATCCAGGTAAGGAGAAGACGAATAGAACAATAAACAGGATTATGCCTGATGCAAAAACACCGTATGCAGCTATGAGAAGGGGTTGAATACGAGTCTGTGATTCTGGTGTAGTCATCATAGTCCCTGATGTATGTCGATATCAATATTGAAGGAAATTCCTACACACCACGTTTCATTCTACCAGTTCTCTGTTGAAAAGGCCAAGATGATTTGGTGGCTGGTAATTCCAGGAGATAACGTTCTGTAAAGCCAGAAAGAAAATATAAAAATGCAAACTTTATCAGAAAAAGAGATTATACATCGGATAAGAGAGCAGGAGCCATTCAGCGCTGTTATTGAAAATGGTGCTTTCTCCATTAAGATTGATCGATATGTTCCTGCTGTCAGTACTGCAATTCACTCCGGACACAATGTACGAAAACAGATATCCGACAAGTTGTTGTTAGACGAAAGCGAAAGAAAATATGAGGAGGATCCTTATACAGGAGATATGCTGTCCTCTTTTCCCATCGTTTTACAGGGGCTGGATTCACGTTATCAGTATGACCTGAATCGTCCACCAGAAGAGTGTATTTACGAAGAGGTGTGGGGAAAAAAAGTGTGGATACAGCCCCTCAGTCCAGGGGAACGTGAGGATAGTCTCTCTTCATACAACAGTTACTACAGGGTTCTGGATGTCCTGCTCACTGTTGTTGAGAAAATGTACTCTCACTGCATTGTTTATGATCTGCATTCCTATAACTATGTACGTCTTGAAATTGATGCGCCGCTTTTTAATATCGGTACTTATTATATAGATAGTGCACTGTACAAACCTATTTTAGATCATTTGAAGAGACAACTTCTGGCAGCAGAATTTCCAGATATTGAGAGCAGGGTCGCATTCGATGAGGTCTTTGCGGGGAAGGGCTATCAGTCGTTTTTCATTCATGAAAATCACAGAAAAAGTTTGTGTATTCCTCTTGAAATCAAAAAAGTGTTTATGATCGAGAAGAGTGGAGAGCCTTATCCTCTCATTTTGGGCAGATTAACCGAGAACTTAAAGCAGGCTCTGAGCAGCAATGCCGCTTATTTTCAGCA
>JAOZLO010000189.1 GCA_029934775.1 Desulfocapsaceae bacterium | reverse complement strand
CCCCTTCCAGCTTGCACCGGGATGAACGAGAACACCGGGAGCGTACCGCCCAAACAGAGCGTAGAGAATAAAACAGAGAGCGATCACCGGCAAGGCAATACCCATCGACCTGCGAGTGGCCTCCAATGTCAGTATGATCATTATAGTACCAAAAATCACATCAACAGGAAGCGGGTCTCCTACACGAAAGGCAAGATCGTTAAAAACGTATGGTATGTAAAAGCAAGTCACTGCAGCAATAATCGCCAGCAGCCAATCATGGGCAGGAATCTTTCCAATGGCAAGAAAACCGTCTGTTTTGGATTTCTTCTTAAAACCGAATACAAGAAAAATCAGCCCGAGAACAAACGCCAGATGAACCCCGCGGTGGGTGGATTCCCTGAGTAGACCAAAACCTGCGGTGTAATAGTGAAAACAGGACAATGCGGCAAGAAGGATTCCTGCAACCCATGTGGCAGGTGGTGCCATGGGCCGCATCTGCATTTCCGGATCGTATTCTTCTTCGAGATTCTGAATATGCTTTTGATCTATTTCCACTATGCCACCTGTTACCTTGAATCATAATAGCCACGGAACAAACGACTGGCAGCGCCTTCCGGTCATTCCGGTCACTATCAAACAGTTTACTTCAGTAAACCTGCCTCCTTATAGTACCGTTCCGCACCTGGATGCAGTGGTATACCCACACCATCAAGTGCCGTTTCAGCAGTGATCATTTTCCCTTTAGCGTGACCTTTATCCAGTAGTGCCCGTGACTTTTTGTTCCAGACAGCCTTGGTAATCTGGTAGACTAAATCCTCATCAACTTTGGCGGACACAACCCATTGGGCCCCAACAGAGAGGGATTCAGTCTCACCAATGCCTTCATACGTATCTGCAGGGATCACATCCTTGGCAAAAAAACCATATTTTTTAATAATTGCTTCAGCTTCAGGTCCATTGATTGGAACCAGCTCCCCACCGACACTTGATGCCAATTCGACCACGGATCCCGTGGGGTATCCGGCGACGATAAAAAAAGCATCAAGCTGATTATCTTTTATTTTGTCGATAGCCGGATTCGGCTTAATATAATCTGCCTTAACATCTTTTTCAGTGAGCCCGTAAGCCTCAAGGATAATCCTGGCATCAACCAGTGTCCCGGAACCAGGTTCGTCCATGGAAATGCGTTTTCCCTTAAGATCTTTGACTGACTTAATTCCAGCGCCTTTACGAGCCACCAGATGAATGGTTTCAGGGTAAAGATTGGCCAGTGCACGGAGCTCTTTAACTGGACCTTTTTCTTTAAAGATACCGGTTCCAGTATAGGCCCAATATGCAACATCCGACTGTGAAAAGCCGGACTCAAGTACACCTGATTTGATGGCGTTGATGTTAGCCACTGAACCGTTAGCAGACTGTGCTATGGCTACCAGACCAGGTACACCGCAACTACCGCCTTTATCACAGGCTCTTGAACCCGGCGGGTTGGATATACAATGTGAAATCAGGCCACCGATGGGATAGTAAGTACCACCGGTGCCACCGGTACCAATTCTGAAAAACGTCATCTCCTGTGCTCCTGCTGTTCCAATTCCAACAATCAGTCCCAGCATCACTAAACATGCCAATAGTCTGTTTCTGCCCATAACTTCCTCCCGTGTTGTTTGTTTTAAAAAATAATTTTCTGCATGTTTTCATTACTCCAGACAAGTATTGAAAAAAGACAGGATTAACAGGATAGACAGGATTTTTCCTATTTTTATCCTGAACACCCTGTCTAAAAATGGAAATTCCTCTACGTGAATGAACTTACCTGTGCCTTTTTAAAATGTACTATAACAAAAGACATGGGTTACTGCATATACAGATTAAAGCGGGTGAAGCTTGGAACCCAGATCATCAAGAGCAGGGTACTCATTATGATAGAGGAGATATCAGGGATCAATCAATAATTTCACCAAAGACCCGCATAAAATTCCCTCCCAGTATTCCGATGATCTCATCTTCCGTATACCCCCGCGTTATAAGGCAGGCTGTAAACTCACCCAGGCCGGCATGACTCTTGATAACATCGTAAGTTTCCAGAGGTCGCTCTATCTGGAGAAAATTTATAAAACTGTCACAGAGATCAAAACCCAGGCCAACATGTTCAACACCACCGATTCTTACAATATGATCAACATGATCGATAAAATGTGAAACTGTAACGTCTGATTCATCCTCACGAATAAACTGGTTTATCGAATTCATACCGATAACACCGCCGTTTTGGGCGATTGCCCTGATCTGCTCATCACTGAGATTACGCATTGTACCTGCAAGTGCACGACAGTTTGAATGAGAGGCAATGATCGGCTTTGATGCAATATCGATAACATCCCAAAACCCCTCATCATTGAGATGACTCACATCAACAAACATACCGAGGCTTTCAGCTTTCTCAATCAATTCAACCCCAAATGGTGTTAATCCTCCCTTGCGTCCCTCCCTGGTTTTTGCAAAAAAAGCCCCGTCACCGGCATAATTGCGCCGGCTCCAGACAAGACCAAGTCCCCTCACGCCAAGTTCATAAAAAATCCGCAGGAGTCGTATATCATTTTGCAATGGATCTGCTCCTTCCAGTGAGAGAAAAAGTGCCGTTTCTCCTGCTGTTCTGGCAGCATAGGCCTCAGCTGTTGTGTGACAGATTCGGAACTGGCCAGGACTCTCATCTTTTTCTTCAAGCAGATAGCTGATTTGATCCAGGGCCTTTCTCAGTCCCATTTCCGGCAGGAAAAAATCATTGATAAATATGGCTGAGACAATCAGATCAATGCTCCCCCCTTTGAACTGTTCCAGGTAGTTTGTTTCAATCACTTTTTCCCAGCCCCGCTCGCGACGATTGGCAACCTCGTAAGTAAGATCGAAATGGGCATCAACGGTAAATGCTCTACGATGAATATCTGCCACCTGCTCCAGGAGTTTATTTTCCATAATATATCTCACTCTAACACCCCACAAGGGGGTATAAGTGCCATGGCGGTATATATAACCTCATAATTTCAAAGCACATTACTCGATTACTTGTTTTTTATTACAGTTTTTATGGAGTAAGGCTCTAAAGGGGACCTTGCAAAATCAGTATTTCGATCGGTTGTCTTCTCGGACTCCCTGTTAAATTGAAATGGAACTTATTCCAAGGCCGGGGGAATCAGAAAAACAGACTCGAGAACCCTGGTAGGAGATCCCTCCCGTGGCTGGATTCATACTGCAGAAAAGTGGTGCATCAAGGTCATACCGGCCAATAACAGCCCTGCTGACAGCAAGATGTGCTGCAGCCGATACACTGATATGGCACTCCATCATTGAACCGATCATACATGGAATACCAGCTGTTTCAGCAATCGAGGCAATTTTCAGCGCATTATATATACCACCGCATTTCATAAGCTTTATATTAAGGCCGTCCACGGCTCTCATACCGATCAATTCCAGTGCATCTTCAGGTGAAAATATACTTTCATCAGCGTAGACTGGAAAAGTGACATTGTCTCGAACATAACGCAAACCGTCAAAATCACGGGCAGCAACAGGCTGTTCCATAAGTTCGATATTAATTCCCCTGCGCTCAAGCTCTTTACCTACCAGCACTGCCTCTTTATCACTCCAGCCCTGATTTGCATCAATCCTGATCTTGATCTCGCTGCCGACAGCCTCATGAATAGATTGAAGACGGTGAATATCACGTTCCGGATCACCTCCAACCTTGATCTTCAAAATATTAAAGCCACGATTCAATTTTTCCCTGCTCTCGACGATCATCTTTTCAACTGTATCAAGACTCACTGTAATATCTGTTTCCACATCATGGGTCAGGCCACCCAACAGCCTGTAAAGTGGTATCCCCAGAGATTTCGCCAGCAGGTCGTAAATCGCCATATCTACTGCTGCTTTGGCCGACATGCATCCAATAATGCAGCTATTCAATCGCTGAAATATCTTTTCCGAATTATCGATCTCCATCCCCACAATATTATCACGAATATGTTCAATACCACCGACAATCGAAGAGACAGTTTCACCGGTTATCACCGCTGCCGGAGCAGCACTCCCAAACCCTACCTGACCAGAATCAGTCAGAACAGTAACAAGTATATTTTCAATCCGGTCAACAGATCGAAGTGCAGTTTTGAAAGTGGTAATAAGGGGAATTGTGACAAGCTGACTGTTTATATCGGTTATTTTCATCATATGATCCTCAAATTCTATATCGATTTACAGAAATGAAAGTACGCAGATGATGGTCGCTGAAATCATCATCCGATTCCCTGAAACTGTTGATTTTCACCCAACCACTGGCATGAATAAAACGTTTATCTCCAAGGGATATCCCTACATGGGTAACACAATCAGCAGTTTTTCCAAAGAAAAGAAGATCCGCCGGTTTTGCTCTGCGATAGTCGATGGAAAGCAGATTATGCTGCTGTTGTTGCCATGCATCACGAGGTACAGAAACGCCGAGTAAATGAAATACCGTCTGCACAAAACCTGAACAGTCAAATCCCTTCGGGCTCCTCCCTCCCCAACTATACTGATAACCGAGAAATTCTCGGGCCAGGGCTATTATATTCTCCACGGAAAATTTGGGGAAAATGCCAAAATGTTTCTTTTCCGCCCATCCCCTGGAGCCATCAGGTAAACGTATCTTGTACCAGCCCTCTTTCTCAATTGTTGCTGTCAATATACAGCCAATAACAGCATCTTTGATACCTTCGGAGAAAATTGACGGTTCCCTGTAGATGCGCACAAAATGACTTTTAACTGTTATATCAGTGCCGTTCTGGACTATTCCCTCATAAATCTGATCAGTTGAAATCCAACTTTCATAACCATCTGCCTGACGTATCTTTGTAAAAGGGGGATTATATTCGAGTATTTCGACCCGCTCACCAAGGATACCCTGGGATGTTATTTCGCTGGCATAGGAGGGCTCACAATAGTGATTAGAAACACTGACGTTGATGGTAGCATTTGGTGTCATATCTGTCTCAATTAGCCGGCTTGATTTTTTATTTGTTTTTTGGAATGTCTTCAATATTTCTTTCAGGAAAGTACACCCAAAGATAATTAATAGAAACATTCAAAACCCAGACTTCCTGTTTTTTAATATCCAAATTCCGGAATATTTTCAAAAAGATTGACTTTTATCCAGTGATTTTGTAACAACCAGACTGATAATGAATTTTTACCATGCTGTTTTATGTTATTTATGTATTGTAAGAGTAATTACTATAATTACCTTATTTCTGGAACCCTGTAACTCAGCTCAGTACCCCCCTTGTGGGGTGTCAGGTCTTATGAGTTTCCCCTGTGCATGATTTTCCGTTTTTTAAGGCCCTCTAAGGTCTGCTGATCAGTCTCTTTTGATCTTCGATGATAAAGCCATCTGTTGCTGTGATTCTTTGAAATGGAGAATACGAGTGTACATTAGTATCAAACCCTTTTTCCTATAGTGGGAAGAAATAACAACAATGGAGATGAAAAATGAAAATTTTCAAAAAATTACTTCTTTGTGCTGTTGCAGTAGCACTTGTTGCTACCGCCAATCCCGGGTATACAAAAACCCCAGCAAACATGCTGGTGATTGCCAATCGGATTGATGATATCACCACCCTTGACCCCGCTCAATCTTTTGAATTTGCCGGTTCTGATCTCAGCCGCAATGTATATGGCAAGCTTATCAATTTTGACCCAGCTGACTTAAGCAAAGGCTATCAGCCTGATCTGGCTGCCAACTGGACAGTGTCTGAAGATGGAAAAACCATCACCTTCAAGATGCGTCCCGGTGTAAAATTTCAATCCGGCAACCCGGTGACGGCAAAAGATGCTGTGTTTTCCCTGCAGCGGGCGGTAAAGCTCAATAAAACTCCTGCCTTTATTCTTACCCAGTTCGGATTTTCCAAAGAAAATGCAGACCAGGCAATCAAACTGATCGATGATATGACATTCTCGATCAC
>JAOZLO010000013.1 GCA_029934775.1 Desulfocapsaceae bacterium | reverse complement strand
TCTTGAATATCCAGAAGTCAGAGGGTTGATTCTACTTGATCAAAACAAGAAAGTTATTTTTAGAAAAGAAGTATCTTCCCATGAAGAGCCAACTACCCTTATTCGCAAAGAACTGCGCCATAAAAAAGAAAAACTCGTTGGTTACCTTGAAATATTTTACTCTAACATAACCAAAGAACAGCAAAGAAAAAATATTATGATAGTAGGCCTCTTGATGGTTTTTGGAACTATCATCGGGTCTTTATTTTTCATTGATATCCTCCTCAGGCGATATTTAACTCGATCCTTAGACGATCTGCAAAAGGATATGTCATTATTAGCGAAAGGAAAGTTTCGCAAATCTGGTTTGGAGAATCAAAAAATTGAAGTCCAGAATATTATTGATACCTTCAACAATCTAACAATGAGTCTTCAAAAAAGAGATGCGGCGTTGTATGAAGCTAACAAAATAATAAATCGCAGTCCAGCAGTGGCATTTTTATGGCAAACTGCTCAAGATTGGCCAGTAGAGTTTGTGTCCGATAATGTCGAGGATTTGGTAGAATATTCCCCTCGGGACTTTATTGAAAAAAGAATATCCTATAAAAACCTTATTCACAAAGATGATTTAGAAAGAGTTGAAGGAGAAGTTATATCTGGTAGGAAAGAGGGAGGGGCACAAACTTTTCTCCATGAACCATATAGGCTTGTGAGTAAAAATGGTGCTATCAAATGGGTGAAAGATCAAAGTTATCTACGCAAAGATTCCCAGGGAATAATAACGCATATTGAGGGAATTGTTTATGACATCACAGATGAGATCAAACTTGAAGAACATCTCAAGCAATCTCAGAAAATGGAAGCGATTGGCACTTTGGCCGGTGGTATTGCACATGACTTCAACAATATTTTAGCAGCCATTGTCGGTTATACTGAAATGGCAAGAGATGGCATCCCCGAAGAGTCATTGGCTAGCAAAGATTTGGATAAGGTTTTGGAGGCAAGTACCAGAGCCACTGATCTTGTAAAACAGATCCTCTCCTTTAGTCGTCAGGATGAAACAGAATATATTCTCCTGCAACCTGCTGATATTGTGAATAAAGCATATTACTATGCTTCGCTCGACGCTTCCCACAACTATCGAAATTATTCAGAATATCGACACAGAAACTGGTTTTATCTTTGCGGATCAGACTCAGATCCATCAGATAATGATGAACCTCTGTACTAATGCATTCCATGCTATGGAAAAGACAGGTGGTAGACTTGGTATTTCATTAAAAGAAATAGTTCTCTCCAGGGAAGACATGACACATGAGCCGCAAGTTGATACCAGTTCCTTTATTCAACTGTCAGTGTCTGATTCAGGCCCCGGAATGACACAAGAGGTAAAAGATAAAATATTCGATCCTTATTTTACGACCAAAGGAGTTGGTAAAGGTACCGGAATGGGACTTTCTATCGTCCATGGCATTATAAAAAGCTATGGCGGGTTCATAACGCTCTCCAGTGAACCTGGTAAAGGTACAGCTTTTCATATTTTTCTACCTGTCGTCAGTGAGGAATTGATGACTGAGAAGGAGGCTATTAAACAGATCCCAATTGGTACAGAAAAGATCCTCTTTGTTGATGATGAGGATATACTTGCTGATATGGGCAAAGATATGCTCGAAAGGCTTGGCTATCATGTTACGGTTAGAAAGAACAGCATTGATGCTCTGGAAACTTTTCAGAACCAGCCTGATCTGTTTGATCTTGTCATCACCGATCAGACTATGCCTGGTATGACTGGTGTTGATCTTGCCAGAAGAATGCTGCAGATTCGCCCTGATATTCCCATTATTCTCTGCACTGGCTACTCAAGCATTATCTCGGAGGAAAAAGCTAAATCTATAGGTATAAGAGAGTTTGCGTTGAAGCCGCTTACGAAGAAAGATATTGCAGTGCTGATCCGTAAGGCGCTGGATGACATTTGAAAGTAAGACTCTGCTGTTTACTGGAGTTCCTGATCATGGGAACTCTCTGGATTACTCAGGGTTGCCGGGTAAATCGATGTATCACTATGGTATTTATGCCTATCTAGTGGGGTGTTAGATGGATAATAGACAGGGAGAAATAGCAAAGATGAAGGTAGCGGCAATGGTGCTCATATCATTAGTTTCATTAACGACTGTTGCTGTGGCAACAGCTGAGCAGCTATCGGAATATGACAACCTTGCCCGTATTTTTACCGAGGGAAAACTTAATGGTAATATCCGATCACTGCTCTTTTCCCGGGCTTTTGATGGTGCCACTGAAGACAGGTCCACATTGGCAATCGGTGGTAATCTCAGGCTTGAGACAGCACCTCTATATGGGATTAGCGGGGGAGCTGGTTTTAAAACCGGAGCAGGTGGTAATCTCAATAATGAAGAAGTGTACAGGGGGGTTCTGGCACTTGGAGACAGCCCATTTGATGCAGATAATTATGCTGCACTTGACGAATATTATCTGCGCTACAACAACCTGGATACCAATCTCATCCTGGGCGCCCAGCAGCTTGAAACGCCCTGGCTTAAAGCTCATGATATTCGTTTGACCCCCAAAAAATATAGAGGTTTTGCTATTATAAACAGTTCAATAGAGAAAGTTGAGTTTCATGGCTATTATATCGATAAATGGCTGAACTGGACTTCTGAGGATTGGGAATCTATAACATCCGGCATCACCGGTAATCTTGATGAAAATGAAGGTGCACTGGTCGGTGGTGTTGTCTGGCAACTGTCCGATATGTTTAAAATACAGGGATGGGACTACTATTTCAACGAGGTGTTGAATACTTTTTATGTACAGGCCGGATATGATCAAAAAATTGGTGAAGAGTATTCTTTGTCCGCTAGTTTGAAATATTTTAATCAGACGGATGTGGGTGAGGCATTGGCTGGAAACATTGACACTTTTTCTGCTGGTGGAAATATCGGGCTGGCTGCATATGGAGCAAAATTGTCAGCCTACTACGGTTTGAACGGAGACGATGTACTTCGTGTTCCCTTTGGCGGTGATTGGATTGTCAGTATGCAGGTCAACAATCACGAGCGGGCCGAAGAGGACGTCTGGGCACTTCAACTGAAGTACAATTTTGAGCGACTTGGTGTCAAAGGGTTGAGTACTGATGTCTTTTACGGGAGATTCAATACTCCCGATGGGAGTGCAAATAGGTCTCCTGATTTAGATGAGATTGATTTCAACCTTCAGTATGACCTGGGTGGATGGTTTAAAGGATGCAGTGTCAGGCTCCGTTATGCATTCATAAACCAGGATGAAGATATCGCTGGTGGTGAAGATTATTCCGATGGAAGAATTTATCTGCAGTATAAATTTTAGGACGGCTTACTCTTATTCAGATTGCTTTGATCATCTTCTTCAAAATGCTGAAGAGGCCATGATCTGTGCCATGACTTTTCACCCCAGATGACAATTATTCCTTCCGGAATATTCAACAGGGAGTCTGGGATCTTAACCTTTTCATGGATGTCTCTGCCTAACCTGCTTGTTGGGAGGGAGATTTGTATTTACTTTTTCAATTTAAAGGTTATCCTTAAATACTCTTTACAGTAATAATTATCACTACCAATAAAGGTAACGTAAATTCGGAGCATTATAAGAAAAGGTACATAATGAAAACCAAAATCCGTATCCTTTTTAAGTGGCTGTTTATTTCCATCAGCCTGCTTCTCTCCCTGCTTGTAATCACCATAGCAGGACTCATGTATTTCGGAGTGACTCTCAATCTGGAATTTCTTAAAAGTGGGGTTGAGGCTTCTGCTGAATCGGTCCTTGACCGTGAGGTTTCAATAAATGGGCCGGTATTCCTCGAGTTCTCGAACTGGCCGGCAATCGAAGTACGGAATGTACAGATTGCAAATCTTCCGGACGCTTTAGAGCCTGTTTTTCTGGATGCTGGACTAGTGAGATTGCAGATTGGTTTATTCCCTCTTCTCAAAGGAGATATCCAGATAGGTGAAATAACAGCTGAGAATGTTACTCTAAATTTGGAGAATAATGGCCAGGGACAACCGAACTGGGTTTTTGGAGCAGGAAAAAATCATACACCGGAGCCGACACAAGTTGACAACACTCCTGTGACGGCATCAGCTGAGGAGGAGGATAAATCCATCAGCTTCAGCGGTCTGAACGATCTCACTTTGAAGGATATTGCAGTCACCTATCATGACGCAGTACTTGGTAAGACAATCCATTTCAAGCTTAATAAACTGGATGGGGAGGCATCACCCGGAAAACCGATCATATTGGATTTTGCAGGGAATCTTCAAGAGAATGGGTATGATTTTCAATTTCAAGGTGGTTCTATAGAAGAACTTCTGTCAGGAGGAGAAGAGTCCTGGCAGTTCAAACTGACAGGTGATGTGGCTGGTAAAAAGATAGTAGCCGAGGGTGATATGGCTATGCGCGATAATGAACCTGCTGCTAACCTGGAGTTCGAAATTATGGACATTGATGTTGGTGACATTCTGTCCCGACTCGGGCTGGTTGAAGGTTTAAAGGCCTCCACCGGTTCGATGGGAATTAAACTGGCATTGAAAGGGAACAGCCTGGATAAAATTGTCCGTAATTCGTCAATGTCTTTTTCGCTGAGAGACGGTCAGTGGAGGATAGCAAGCCCGACTTCGGAAGCTTTCCTTGATGTAGAGAAACTTACTGGAGACATTCTGGTTGAACAGGGAAATGAAGTAACAATGAAACTGGCGGGGATGGTCGATAGTTTTCCGGTGAAATTTGTTATCACCGGGGCACCACTGGTTGAATATGTCTCAGTCCCGGAAACGATTCCCCTGACGATTGATGTCGAATTTGCCAACAGTTACTTAAGTTTTGGAGGTGAGCTTACACTTCCCGTTACAAAACGTAATCTGAATTTTTTCCTTAAATTTAAAACTGATAAACTGGATAATCTTAATGAAGTACTCAGACTTGATTTGCCTCCAATCGGTCCCGTTGATCTTTCAACCAGGTTCAAGTTGCAGGACAGTCTTTATGAGTTATCCAGTCTTGATCTGCAGGTTGGAGAAAGTCGGCTTTCAGGAAAAATGAGCCTGGATTCCTCAGTGGAAAAGCCAGAGATACATGTCGAACTGATATCAGAACTGCTTCGTATTGATGATTTTGATGCCATGATAAAGAGTTCTGATGAAAATTCACAAACTACCGAAGTAGTTGAACCTGAAGATGCCAGGAATGTGGATGAAACTGTTGTAGAAGAAACAGATAAACAGAGCGAAAATGATCAAAGAGATCTGCTTTCAAAGGAAGTGTTGAGCAGTTTCAATGCGGAATTACTGGTCAAAGCTAAAAAGGTGACTTCCGGCGATGATGACCTCGGTTCGGCAGAGATGAAAGTAACACTGAAGGACGGCCTCCTGGCTCTTGCACCTCTACGTATCGATGTACCGGGCGGTATTGTTCAAGTCGAATTGGATTACCTGCCGGCAGAGCGGGATATTACTTTCAATTTGAATGCAAACATTGATACGTTTGATATCGGCGTTCTTGTCAGAAGAGCTAAACCCGAGGCGGATATGGGGGGGATGATCTATCTGGATGCAGATCTACACTCAACCGCCCCTGATTTTAGTACCGTGATGGAGAATGCGACAGGTCATTTTGATTTTGGACTTGTTCCGCAGAACTTTTCCGCAGGCATTATTGACCTGTGGGCGGTGAACCTTATTTCATCCATAATGACTGAGGTCTCAGAGGAAGAGCAGTCGGAAATAAACTGCGTAGTAGTCCGTTTTGGTATTGAAAACGGATTGATGGAAGAAAAGGCTATCTTCATGGATACTTCTAATATGCGGGTGGCCGGCAAGGCTGATATTAATTTTAAAACCCGTGAGCTTAATATTGTTTTGGTTCCTAAAGCAAAGAAGCCTGAATTTTTCAGTCTTGCCGTACCAATAAAAGTGGATGGAAAATTTGATGATTTTGGTTTGGGAATTGGAGTGGGCAGGCTGACCGGGGCAATATTTTCATTTATTACCAGTCCTGTTCATGTTCCCATCCGCAAAATATTTGTAGATGCAATCCCTGAGGATGGACAAAAGGCGTGCAGGCAGGCATGGGCACTGACCGGTGAAGGTGATGACAAAAGTGTTCAATAGTGTTTCTTTTACGGACAATTATACTTGAGGAAAAAATTGATGGACGAACATAGAGAGAAAAATGGAGTGGTTGCTAACAATGTTGTTGATGCTGTTATAAAAATAGTAGTTCTTGCTGTTATGGTTATCTGGACATTTTTCTTGATAAAACCATTTTTAATTCCTGTTATCTGGGGAATTATTCTGGCAGTTGCCGTCGAACCTTTTATTACAAAGGTTGCCAGAATGATGGGTGGCAGAAAATCCCTTGTCTCTGGATTTTTTGTACTGATGGTCATTGCCGCCCTGATAATTCCTTCGGTTATGCTTGCCATATCATCCGTTGACACGATTCAGGAGTTGACGGAGGGCATGGAGAGCAGATCGCTTGTTATTCCACCACCTCCGGAAACTGTTGCAGACTGGCCTGTCATCGGGGATAGTGTCCATAAGACCTGGAAACTGGCATCAACAAATCTTGAGGCAGCCCTGACACAATTTGCTCCCCAGATTAAATCAGCTGCCGGCACACTGCTTGGCTCGGTAGGGGGGGGATTGCTTGGGATCTTCATGGTTATCATCTCAACCGTTATTGCCGGTGTTTTTTTGGCTAAGTCAGAGGAAAGCTCTGCAATTGCCGAAAGTATAATTACGCGTGTTGCCGGGGATAAGGGGATGGAAATCACAAACCTTGCTACAGCGACTATTCGCGGGGTTATGCAGGGTGTTGTTGGTGTGGCGGTGATTCAATCAATTCTTGCTGCGATCGGTATGGTGATTGTTGGTGTCCCTGCGGCCGGCCTTTGGACTGTTCTCACTCTGGTCTGTGCGGTCAGCCAGTTACCGCCCATTTTGGTGCTCGGACCGGTTGCCGGCTATGTTTTTTCTGTTGCTGATACAACCACAGCAGTAATTTTCCTGGTCTGGGTACTTTTTGTCACGGCAAGTGACAGTTTCTTAAAGCCTATGCTCATGGGTCGCGGAGTTGATATTCCCATGCTGGTTATTTTACTCGGAGCATTAGGTGGCATGATGCTCTCCGGGATTATGGGCCTTTTTACGGGTGCTGTTGTACTTGCTATCATGTATACCTTGTTTATGGCATGGATTGCTGAAAATGGTGTAAAGAAGGAAACCCTGAATGAAAACAAATGACTCGAATAAATCGGAACTTTTTATCAGACTATTAAAATGAAATTCACCCAACTCAGTACCTTTATACTGCTTTTCATTTTATCTCTGTACTTTAGCAGCTGTACCAAGCTGGGACCGGATTTTAAAAATCCTGAAACAAAACTCCCGCCCAACTGGAATGATAGTGAGAACAGTGCATTTAAAAAACCGTCTGCCGAGGAGAGTATGGAATGGTGGAAGCTCTTTAGTGACCCTGTTCTTGACAACCTTATCCAGACGGCCTACGAACAGAATCTCTCACTCCAGACTGCCGGATTGCGAATTCTTGAATCCCGTGCTCAGCTCGGCTTGGTTAAAGGAAATTTGTATCCCCAGACCCAGGAGATGAAGGGCGATCTGACCACCATCGGTACCACCGGACCGGCTGCTGATAGATATTTCAACTCAGCTTCAGTTGGTTTTGATGTTGGCTGGGAGATTGATTTCTGGGGGAAATTCCGTCGTTCAATCGAATCCGCCGATGCAAACCTGCTTGCGAGTATCGCTGATTACGATGATGTTCTGGTAACCCTTACAGCCGAGGTTGCCAGGACATACATTGATATTCGTACCCTGGAGGAACGTATCAGGCTTGCTGTAAAAAATGGTTTAATTCAGAAAAATGCTCTGGAACTTGTTATGCACCAGTTTGAAGCCGGAACAGTAACCGAGCTTGATGTTCTTCAGGCAAAGACTCTCTTGAGCTCTACCCGGGCAACAATTCCAAATCTGCAAAACCAGCTGCAGCAGAATCGGAATGCAATGGCCATCCTTCTTGGTGTATTCCCAGGAGAGTTTCAGGATCTGCTGAAAGGAGAGGAGAGAATCCCGACAGTCTCATTGGAGATTGCAGTTGGCATTCCGGCTGACCTGCTGCGGAGGCGGCCCGATATCCGTAAGCTTGAAATGCAGGCAGCTGCCCAGAGTGCGCAGATTGGTGTGGCGATAACAGAACTGTACCCGAGTTTCACCCTCTTTGGTTCCCTGGGCTGGAGTGCCAGTGATTCAGCGGGCAACAGCCTTGGAGACATTTTTGAGTCTAACAGCTTCAGCTACAGTTTTGGGCCGGCTTTCAGATGGAAGCTCTTTCAATACGGCCGCCTCAAAAATCAGGTACGAATCCAGGATGCGCGACTGGAACAGCTTATAAGCACGTATCAAAATACGGTGCTGAATGCTGCCCGAGAGGTTGAAGATGGCATGACAGGTCTTGTTTACAAGCAAAAAGAGGCGCAATTTGTCGGGCAGGGAGTCAAAAGCTCAAAGAGATCCATGGAGCTGTCCATACTCCAATACCAGGAAGGGTTGGCTGATTATCAACGGGTTCTAGACTCCACCAGGGCACTGACTCAGAAACAAGATCAATTCGCCCAGCTCCAGGGTAGCATAGCAACCAGCTTTGTCAGCATCTATAAGGCTCTAGGAGGGGGCTGGCAACTTCGGGGTGACAGTGATTTCATTCCAGCATCTATAAAAGAAAAAATGCAGAAGAGGACTGACTGGGGTACTTATTTCAGCACTCCTTAATATACCTCTTTAACCAATAAAGGTGGTACGTTTAATGTCTGAAAAAACTGGGAATAATCAAAAAGCAGCAGGGAAAAAACATGAAACAGCTGCCAAAAAGAAAAAACGGGATCCTGTAAAAACATGGACAGCGGCGACACTCGCTCTCTGTGTTTTTATATTCGGCTGGCATTTAATCAGTGATAAGTATACGCCGTATACCAGCAATGGCCGGGTAGAGGCATTTATTGTTCCCATTGCTCCGCAGGTTGCAGGAATCCTCTCAAAAGTCAGCGCAATAAATAATCAGATTGTTTCTGCTGAACAAGAGCTGGCAGTTATTGATCCTGCCAAATATGAATTAGCTGTGCGCCGTGCTGAGGCTGAACTTCAGCAGGCAAGCCAGACCTCTGCAGCCGATGTCAGTGGTGTAAGCACGGCCCAGGCCAAAGTTGCCGAGGCCAAGGCGAATCTACGCAATGCTGAAATAAAAGGACAGCGTATTATCAAGCTGTCTAAAAAGGGTGCGGCTTCAGTATCACGTGCCGATGATGCTCGCTCAAAGATAGAGGCCAGCAAGGCACGACTGGCCTCCGCTACCTCTGAACTGGAAAGAGCCAAAAACAATCTCGGCTCTAAGGGACAGGATAATGCGCGAATACGGTCTGCTTTTACTGCACTTGAGACAGCAAAACTCGATTTATCTCGTACAATTGTCAGGGCGCCGGCAGATGGAATCATCACTAATTTGACTGTGGATGCAGGCCATTTTGCAAATACAGGCGCGCCAATCATGACATTTATCTCCACCAGAGATGTCTGGGTGCAGGCTGATATGCGGGAGAACAGCCTGGGGCACATTAAGGCAGGAAACCCGGTGGACATAGTGCTGGATGCGGCGCCCGGGAAAGTGTTCAAAGGTGAGGTGCTGAGTGTTGGCTATGGCGTCTCTGATAATAGCGCCAACAGTCTTGGAGGCTTGACCACTGTTCAGACATCGTCCGGCTGGCTCAGGCAGGCTCAGCACTTCCCGGTGCTTATTGGATTTAGTGATGACAGTGCAAAGGGTTACCGTCGTGCCGGCGGTCAGGTGGATATTATCATTTATACCGGAGACCGCCCCATTTTAAATAGTGTAGGACGGGTCTGGATACGCCTTGTAAGTTTTTTTTCTCATATTTATTAACACCCCACAAAGGGGGTATAAGTGCCATGACACTGCAGACAGTTCAAATTTTTCGCCTGGCATTCGGGGTATGGACAGCCATAGCTGTTTCATATGGTATGGCCTGGCAGCTGTACTTTATGACCCCTCTTTTTGCCACCATTTTCCTCACTCTACCGGTGTGGATTGGTTGGAAAATGGCTTCACAGATTCTTATCAGACTGTTCTTCAGCCTTCTGCTTGGGCTTCTTATCAGTGAACTTCTCCTCGATTTTCCCGCCATCTGCCTGCTCTGCTATGGTTTGCTGTTCTTTTATATTTACTATAATGATACACCATCTGCCCCTCCCTTTTCTACAATGTTCATGACTCTTGGTGTTACTATTGTGCCGATCATGGGCCTCTCCGGAGCTGGATTGCCTCAATTTATAGCAGCATCGCTGTGGATAAATATGGCAGCAGGTCTCGTTTTTGCCTGGATTTTTCATAATCTGTTTCCAAATACTCTTGCTCAGAAAAGTGATCAGGCTGTACCGGCAAAAAGGCCTCCTCCTCCGTCATTACCACCCAGGGAGGAACGTATTCGGCTGGCTCTGGCCAGTAGTATCGTTGCCTTTGCTGCTGTTGCAATTTTCTTTTCTCTGAATCTGGTTGCCTATGCCTTTGCCATGATTCAAATCTGTTTTATGGTTGGGGCTGCAAATTCCAAAGCCTCGATTCAGGTTATGAAAGCAAATGCAATATCCTGCTGTATTGGCGGTGCGGCCATTATACTTGCTTTCAATCTGCTGGTGGCTGTACCAGGCTATCTCTTCCTGCTGTCGCTGACTCTTGTGATAGCCCTCTTCTTTAGTCGGCAGATATTCAGTGGTGGACAGCACGCGGCTATGTTTACTTCCGGATTCATCACTTTTCTTGTTCTTCTCGGAACCTCAACTATGGTTGATAAGGATGC
Source organism: Desulfocapsaceae bacterium (assembly GCA_029934775.1). GTDB lineage: Bacteria > Desulfobacterota > Desulfobulbia > Desulfobulbales > Desulfocapsaceae > Desulfomarina. The sequence continues at coordinate 7,221 of JAOZLO010000013.1, read as the reverse complement.
CAGTTCGAATTTTTATCTTCGAATCTTCCTCATACTTTTTGCAGGTATCTTCGCGGTGGCCGGCCTGGTTCTTGTTGAATATCTCCTGCGATCCCCAAAAAGAGAAGGCTCTCCCTCCACTTAAAAATAAAATTTGCGGTCAAGAATTGAAGCCATCATTTTGTGCAAATGATAATTATTCTTGACCGAAGGTGCCTATTAGATTATAGATATCCCTTTTTATATACAGAATGAAATTTTAAAGTTGTACAATAATCCCGATGAGGGAGAATCAGTTCAGTAAGAGTAGTTATGGAGGGTGTGTTTTGATAATAGAATACCCAGTGCGACTGTTTAGATTTTATCGGGATGGGTTTCGACGGATGACCGTGGGTAAGACCCTGTGGAAAGTTATAATTATTAAATTGATTATAATGTTTGGTGTACTCAAAATTTTCTTTTTTCCAAATTATCTCAATACCAATTTTTCAACTGATCAACAAAGGGCCGACCATGTTATCAACCAGTTAACACGGTAGGTAGAAAATCATTATTAACGGAGGATGTAGAAATGGGTGAAATAGATCTGAGCATGGTGAACTGGGCGAGGGCACAGTTTATCCTGACAGTAATGTATCACTGGATTTTTGTCCCGATTACTCTGGGGCTGTCGTTTCTTTGTGCATTTTTTGAATCGATGTATGTGCGGACAGGTAATGAAGAGTGGAAAAAACTGACGAAATTCTGGATGACACTGTTTGGTATAAATTTTGCCATAGGTGTTGCCACAGGAATTATTCTTGAGTTCCAATTTGGTACAAACTGGTCCAATTATTCGTGGATGGTAGGTGATATTTTCGGTGCTCCTTTGGCCATTGAAGGTATTTTTGCCTTCTTTTTAGAGGCGACATTTTTTGCTGTAATGTTTTTTGGTTGGGAGCGCACTTCTAAAGGATTTCATCTTTTTTCTACCTGGATGGTCGCTATAGGTTCGAATCTTTCCGCTCTCTGGATTCTGGTGGCTAACGGTTGGATGCAGTATCCGGTTGGCATGGCATTTAATCCCGAGAGTGCCCGTTTTGAGATGGAAAACTTCTGGGAAGTACTTTTATCTCCAATTGCAATTGCCAAATTTACTCATACAACCAGCTCAAGTTTTGTTGTGGGTTCCTTTTTTGTGATCACCATTTCTTCGTACTACCTGCTTAAAGGGCGTCATGTGAATATGGCCAAGAAGTCAATCATTGTGGCGTCAGTTTTTGGCCTGCTCTCTTCCCTCTTTACTGCCTTTACAGGTGATGAGTCAGCGTACAACAATGCAAATACTCAACCCATGAAACTTGCCGCTTATGAAGGGCTTTTTGATGGAAAAAGAGGTGCGGATATTGTTGCTCTTGGTGTTTTGACCAGCGGCAAGAGAGTCGGTGACGGTCAGGAACCGTTTGCTTTTGAAGTTTCCATTCCAAAGGGCCTGTCAATTATGGCCAAACGCGAATTGAATGGTTTCGTTCCCGGGATTAATGATCTCGTTTACGGCAATGAGGCTGAGGGCATAATGTCAGTTGCCGAGAAGATGGAGAAAGGTAAGGCTGCCGTCGCAGATTTTGCAGCGATACGGGAAGCTGGAAAAGCCGGGGATGAACAGGCAAAGGCTACCGCTCTTGAGCGATTCAAAGTAAATCAGGATTATCTGGGGTTTGGTTATCTTGATACTCCTGAGGAAATAGTGCCTCCGGTTGCCACTGTTTATTATTCCTTCCATATTATGGTTTATCTGGGATCTTTCTTTATCCTTCTTTTTATGCTCTATCTCTATTACTCCTATAAAGACACATTGGAGGATAAAATATGGCTGTTAATGCTTGGGTTCTGTTCTTTCTTTCTCGCCTTAACAGCGTCTGAACTTGGTTGGGTCGTTGCAGAAGTAGGTCGTCAACCATGGGCTATTCAGAACTTGATGCCAGTGAAGATGGCCACAACTAATATTGGAGTGGGGCATGTACAGACAACTTTCTTTATGTTCTTTGTACTGTTTGGTGTACTGCTGATTGCTGAGATTAAAATTATGCTCAAGCAGATAAAAATAGGACCGGAGGGCGCGTAAAATGATTGGGAATTTAGATATCGTGGTGTTGCAGCAGATCTGGTGGATCATCTGCTCAATAGTTGGAGCCCTCTTTCTCTTTTTGACTTTCGTTCAGGGGGGGCAGACTCTGCTCTGGCAGGTGGCTAAAGACGAAACAGAGAAGTCGTTGGTTGTGAATTCACTTGGACGAAAATGGGAGTTGACCTTTACTACCCTGGTTCTTTTCGGGGGGGCGCTCTTCGCTGCTTTCCCAAAATTTTACGCTACAAGCTTTGGTGGAGCGTACTGGGTGTGGATGCTTATTCTTTTCAGCTTTATTATTCAAGCGGTAAGTTATGAGTATCGCACAAAACCAGATAACTTTCTCGGGCAGAAGGTATACGAGACGTTCCTTTTTATTAACGGATCGGTGGGTATTCTACTTATTGGTGCGGCGGTCGGAACATTCTTTACAGGTTCGAACTTCACTTTGAACGACATGAATCAGGTTACCTGGACCAACCCAATGAGAGGAATGGAAGCGGCCTTCTCCTTTTTTAATCTGTCTCTCGGGCTTTTTCTGGTATTCAATGCTCGGGTACTTGGAGCCATGTACCTGGTTAATAATATAGATTTTACTGAAGTTCCTGGGCTTGAGGTCCGGCTGAGAAAGAATTGTTTAACCAGTTTTTTCTGTGCTTTGCCTTTCCTTCTCTATGTACTGGTGGCTTTGCTGGTGATTGACGGTTACGGTTTTGATGAGAATGGAGTTGTGAGTATGGTTGCCTATAAATATCTGGGAAATCTCCTGGCGATGCCTGTTGTTCTGGGAATGTTGCTGGTCGGTATTCTTCTTGTAATTATGGGAGTCCTTCGTACAGGTCTTGGAACCGGGACTAAAGGGATATGGTTTGGCGGGCTTGGAACAGTTTTCGTCGGGCTGGCAATATTCTTTACCGCCGCATTTAACAATACTGCTTTTTACCCATCCAAGGTAGATTTGCAGTCAAGTCTAACCATCTACAATGCTTCCTCAAGTCATTATACTTTGACGGTGATGACTTATGTTGCCTTTATGATACCGTTTGTTCTGGCTTATGTTATCTATGTCTGGCGGCAGATGGATTCCAGAAAAATTGACATGAACGATCTTGCTGATGAAAAGGCATATTAACTCGTGTTCATCCAGAAACTAGAAAATTTTACCACAGGTCTATAGGTGATATCTCGATGTCTCGTGCCTCGCTTATCGGAGGATAAAATTTTTCCTGCAACGAAGGGTTAGAGCAAAAAGGCCATTTCTGGACGGGCACTAACTATAAGGAGTAAGTCATGGTTACATTTTTACTTGTTGGCTGGGTCGCTTTAATCGGTATTTCTTACAAAGCGATTGTGTTTGTTTTGGAAAGGACTGACAATATGTGAGTTTATTTGACCAGGAGGCTGTTCGAGGGAAAAAGTATTCTCGGATAGTCTCCCAGAGCACAGAAATCCCTCTACTCTCAAACAGTTCTTCTCTGTGCTTCCTGTTATTTTGAATAGCGGGAAATCATTTTTTTTGATTTTGCCAATGTAAAAATGAGCATGGTCCCAATTGTATAATTATTTTCAGCGGTGACAAGAGGGCTGTCATTGTAGGTTGTACCGCTGATATTATCCCATCTTCCGTAGCACAGGAAGGTGAAGCCAGGATAGAGTTCTCTGGTAATAGAGCCTGATATGGTAAAGCCCGAATACCCTCCGTCTGCTGTATAATAACTTCTATATGGAGTGACATCTTCCATTTCCACATCATAAAAGTAGCTGTTGAATCTTGAGTTTGCGAACTGTACTCCACTGCTGAGATGGAATTCTATTTTCTGCTCTTTAAACAGAGAATTATTCTCTAAAATCACATCAAAACCGCCATGTAAACCTTGATAACCTATCTCAGGGCCACCTTCCCACCCGACTGAGAAGGCTGTCCGTATTGCTCCTTCCAGGTAAAGGGCATCTCGCCTGTTGTTATGGTAAAAATAATATCTTAAAGCGGGGCCGATTTCAGCTAGAGCATCAAGCTCTTCCATCCCGTTACGTGTGTAATTATTACCCGGGACAGGTGGATTGCCCCACAGAGAGATATCAGTTTCGAAATATTTGTTTTTAAAAAAAATTGTCCGCATATTGTCTCTGTCAGACTCAAAAAATTCACCGCGATAGATCAAATAGGGGAGAGGGAAGAGATAGCTTTTATATTCATTTGAACCGATATAGTGGGGAAGAACGGCCGCAGTAGCCGCAAGGCGCAATTCCCACAGTGGCAGGGTGTCAGTATCTTCAGGCTGTGATGAACCGTAAACTTTGAGTGGGGTAACTGTCATCTGCAGTAAAAAAAAAGAAACAGTGATGGAACGAATGGAGCAGGAGTATTTCCCCATCTTATTCATAGGTTGGTCCTTTATCAGCTGATTACAAACCATAGCAGCTGTAGAGAACAAAAAGCGTATAAACCTGCAGCAACATCGTCCATCATAATACCAATACCTCCATGAATCTGTCTATCGAACCACGAAACGGGAAATGGTTTGAAAATGTCAAAAATCCTGAAAAGAATAAAACCGAGGAGCCAGGCGGCGGGGTGGGGTGGAGCGAGGGTGAGTGTAATAAACATACCAAGGAATTCATCAATAACGATGGGACCTGCATCGGGGCGATCAAGAATTTTTTCTGCAGAGCCGGAAACAAAGAAACCAAGAACAAAGACAAAGGTTAAAACAGCAAGATATGATGGTAGCGGAAGGTCTTTAATAAAAAACCAGGGAAGAAATGCTGCAAGAGACCCCCAGGTGCCCGGTGCTTTGGGTAGCATTCCTACGTAACAGCCTGTAGCCAGGGCCATTATGAGTTGATTCATTCTGACCTCTTTTGTCTGCATCGCACCTCGTTGTATACTTCCTGCAGTGGTATGTGGTGCCGGGCAGCAACTGTTTTACATTCTTCATATTCCGGGTATACTACCGGACCGGAAGGGGTTTGAACTTTTTTGGCTTTGATTTCTCCCCAGGGTGTAGCAACAACAACCTTTTCACGGGCAAGGGTCTGGCGCGCCTCTTTTCGGAAACGCAAGCCGATACCGCTTGTTTCAGTCAGGATAATGTTTTTTATATCAAATGCATGGACAGGAGAACAGATGACTTGAAGACTGAATCCTGGTCGCCCTTTCTTCATAAGGATGGAGGTTAAACTGACATCGAGAGCTCCTCCTGCAAATAAACGATCGCAGAGAAAGGGAAAGAATTCTGGGCTCCAGTCATCCAGGTTGGTTTCAATCACGTCGATGAGCTGGCTTTCATCAACATGTTCGGCATAGCCGGTAATCAAGCGCAGTAAATTGGGTTGATCGTTGGCTAAGGAATGAGTACCTGCCCCGTAACCGGTTGCACTTACCGTCATAGGGACCATTGGGCCGAATTCATCAGCAAGGGTACAGATGAGGGCAGCACCAGTAGGTGTAACCAGTTCTTTCTTAATTTCAACACCATAGACAGGAATGTTTCGGATAAGCTCACAGACAGCTGGAGCTGGCAGAGGTAAAGTTCCATGGGCACATTCGACAAACCCTCTTCCCATCGGCAAAGGGGATGATATCAGTTTCTGGACTCCCATCTGGTGCAAAGCTATTATGGTACCGACAACATCGACAATGGTGTCAAGGGCTCCAACCTCATGAAAATGTACTTTTTCGACTGCAATTCCATGCACCTTGGCTTCAGCTTCAGCAAGGGCTGTGAAAACTGCGGCGGACCTGGTCGTGATGGCATCGTCCAGACCACTTTTGTTGAGGATTTCCATGAGAGCAGGCAAGGTACGCAGTTCTTGTCTGCGTTTACTGTAGATAGTAACCTTGCAGCTCGAGATAGACTGGACAGTTTTTTCTTCAACAAGAAATTCGAAGTCATCCAGGCCCAGTTTGTCAAGCTCACTTCGGAGCAAGTGCTGGTCTATACCGCAATGGAGAAGAGCGCCAAGCAGCATGTCACCACTGATACCGGAAAAACAGTCAGCATATACAATTTTAGTTGTCAATGTATGTGTCACATATGAAGTTTTTTGCGAACTTGTTACAGTTTATTCAATGAAAAGTCTGTTTGTCGGGTCAGGTCAGCAGGATCCCAGGTTTGAGCGAACAACCACAAAGGAAGGCTTCAACCGTCATACGTTTTTTACCCTCTGGTTGGATCTCTTTAATAAGAAGAGTATCTTTTCCGCAGGCAATAACCAGTCCACGTTTATCTGCCCGGAGCAGGGTTCCGGGTTGAGCGGCGTTCCATTTATAGACGACCTCCGGTTTAAAAAGTCGTAAACGTTTGCTGGAAAGGAAGCAAAAGGCTGAAGGCCATGGATCGAGGCCCCGAATAAGTGCTTCAAGGTCTCGAGCTTTTTGAGACCAGTCAATTAAGCCGTCAGTTTTTTTCAGCATCGGAGCCTCTGTCGTCTGGCTGTGATCCTGAGGAGTCCCTGCTATGGTACCATCCTTTAATCCCATGATGGTTTTAAGCAGGGTCTCACTGCCCAGGTGTGCGAGTTTGTCAAAAAGAGAGCCTGCTGTTTCGTCGGGTGCAGTCGAAATGCTCGCCTGCAGCAGTATATCTCCTGTATCCATACCCTCATCAAGCCTGATAACTGTAACTCCAACTTCTTCATCTCCTTTGATTACAGACCACTGAATTGGAGCAGCACCTCTGTAGAGAGGAAGGAGTGAGCCGTGGACGTTAATGCAGCCCATTGGGGCGAGTTCAAGCAGAGGGAGAGGTAGAATTCTTCCGTAAGCAGTGACCACAATAAGATCCGGTTGGTAACTGAGTAAGCCGTTCAAAAATTCTTCTGTCCTTATCTTGGTGGGTTGCAGAACAGGGATATCAGCAGATTCAGCAAAGAGTTTTACCGGTGGTGGTGTCAGTTGCTTTCCTCTGCCTTTTGGGCGGTCCGGTTGAGTGACAACAGCCACAACATCGTCAGGACCATCAATCAGGGCTTTAAGATTTAATGTTGCAAAATCCGGAGTGCCCATGAAAATAATTCGTAACGGCTGCTTAGACATACTGCCTCCTATTTGTTTGCCAACCATTTTTTAACTTTTTTCTTGTAGAGACTCCTTTTAAGAGAACTGAGATGATCTAGAAACAAAATGCCGTTCA
>JAOZLO010000188.1 GCA_029934775.1 Desulfocapsaceae bacterium | reverse complement strand
CAAGTAGAATCTTCTTTTTTTCAGCCATTCCTTCCTCCCTTAATTGTTATATATACACCCCTATTTTCTTAACTCATCACCGGCCTGGGGAGCAGCCCGGCACCACCGACAATTTCGTTCAGCTTCTCCTCCCACTCTATGGCCATAACATGAATCCCGGCGATCCCCTCCATCTCCTTTAATTCCTGGATCTGTTCAATGCACATCTCAATGCCCTTTGCCGCCTGTTTTTCCTTCGGCTCATCTGCAATGCGCTTAACCACTTCATCAGGGATATCCATCCCGGCGACCATACGGCGCATGAATTTTGCCATACCTGCTGACTTCAGAGGTGTCACTCCGGCAAGAATTTTTATTTTTTCATGCAGTCCTTCCTTCTTTGCATCCTCCATATAGATTTTAAATTTCTCCATATTGTAAATACATTGAGTCTGGACAAAATCCGCCCCTGCCTCCATCTTCAACTTCAATCGTGGAACTCGTATTTCGAAAGGATCAGCAAAAGGGTTTACAGCACATCCTATATAAAAATCCAGTGCGCCCTGCAGTTTATCACCCGAGGGAAACACTCCCTCATCCCGCATGGTTTTTGCCAGATGGATCAACTGCATCGAATCAATATCGAATACATTTTTAGCCTGTGGGTCATCCCCGAATTTCTGATGGTCGCCGGACAGGCAGAGAAGATTTCGTACTCCAAGAGCGGATGCTCCCAGAAGATCCGACTGCAATGCGATACGATTCCTGTCACGAACCACCATCTGTATCAACGGATCTATACCCAGCTCTTTTATAAGCAGACAACCGGCCAGAGAACTCATGCGCACTACCGAGGTCTGGTTATCAGTAACATTACAGGCATCCACATTACCTTTTACATGGGCCGCCTTTTTTCGTACTATATCGGGATCAGCCCCGCGGGGAGGACCACATTCCGCGGTGACAGAAAAGTGACCAGCATCCAGTACTCTTTTCAGATTACTTTCGGATTTCATTATACCATGTCCTCCCTGATGATACGACGTGGACCACCGTCCCTTGCTGAATTCCAGCCTTTATAAGGTTTGAGCTTGCCATAGTTTTCCATCTGGTCAAGAGCAACCAGGCGATCGATGATCAGCTGCCATCCACATTTAACGTCCTTGTCCACTTCACATATACCCCGTACGGATCCTCCGCAGGGGCCATGAAAGAGTGACTTTGCACAGCGGGTCACCGGGCAGATACCGCCGGTCAGATGTAAAACACAATCTCCGCAACCCTGACACCTCTCCGCCCATTCTCCCTGACGCTCAGTGACTCCAAGAAATCCTGTGTTGATACCGGGCAGAAGCGGAGTCGTGGTAAATTTTTCGGCCAGAAACTGGATCCCGGCCCCACAGGCAATAGAGAGTACAGCCTGATAATCTTCAACATAAGGGCGCATGGTCTCAACATATTCCGGATCACACTGTCTCTCAAGACTCACCTCTTTTATCTCAATCTTCCTGCCACTGGCTTCCCGGGCAAGCCTGAGAGTAGATGCCAGCACCTGAACCTCTTTCTCACCACCAACCCGGCAGACAGTGACACAGCCATGACAACCCGCCACGACAATATTGTCATATGGTTCAACCATCTCCAGGATCTCTTCAATGGGTTTTGGTGTTCCTGTAATCATGCTGCCTCCTCTTGTGATGAAACCCCGGCAGTAGCCCCACGAGCCACATTTATCGGACTTGGTCCAAGCGTACATATCTGATCCACAAATTCATTGGCATACGCTGCAAACTTTGCCCCCTCACCTGCACTCAGATTGTACATCCTGATCCGATCCTTACCTATACTGATCTTCTCCAATATTCCATATACCCGCTCAACCCGGGCACGGGCACGGATATTACCGGACACGTAATGACAATCCCCTTCCAGACAGCCCACAACCATGACACCATCGGCACCATTTTCAAATGCCTTCAGTAACAACGCCTCATCTATCCTCCCTGTACATGGTAACATTACTATACTGATCGCCGGTGGATAGGACCGCCTCTCCGAACCTGCCAGGTCCGCTGCGGAATATGCTCAATGCCGACAGGCGAAAACGATTACACGAGCTGCAAAATCACTCATTATTACTCCTTACTTAGACTATTACCATATCCTGAAAATATGATTTGCTGGATGGAATCGTAAAAAACATCATATACGAGGCGCGTAAATTTTCTATTATTTCGGCGTACTAGGGTACGTCGACATGATAGAAAATTTATAGCAACGAAGTAAATGATGAATTTTTACGATTCCATCACTCACAGTAGGCCTCTATCTTGGCTGTTATATTTCTATCTTCAAACCGACCCATAGAAATTGTTTTTGCAGGACACTCAGCCACACAGATCCCGCACCCCTGACAGAGAGCCGGGTTAATCTCGGCACTATGCTGATCATTGATGAAAGGCACTCCATACGGACAGGCCCTCACACATGTGAGGCAAACTGCACAATTTTCCGGATCAACCTTTGAAATCACACCGGACATTTTCAAGCTGGTCCGGGAGAGGATGGTTGTCGCTCGTGCAACTGCTGCCTGGGCCTGGGCAATTGCCTCCCCGGAACTCTTCGGTCCATGCACCGTTCCAGCCATAAAGAGACCCTCACTGGGCAAATCAACCGGTCGCAATTTGGCATGTGCCTCAATGAAAAATCCGTCTTCATTCCGAGGAACTCTCAGCATCGATGCCAACTCTTCCGCATCTCTTGGCTGCATCCCTGTTGACAGCACGAGAAAATCCGCTCTGATCTTCACGGGCATCCTGATTGAAGGATCGGTTACTGTTACATCAACCCCACTCTCGTCAGGAGCTATCTCAGGTCGATTAGTATCAGGGTCGTAACGGATAAAATTTATCCCTGCCGTACGGGCCCGACGATATTCAATTTCACCCAACCCGTAACAGCGCATATCTCGATAGAGGACATCAACCCGTGCCTCCGGGTACATTTTCTTGAAACGCAGTCCGTTTTTCACAGCCTGGTTGCAGCAGACCCGGGAACAATAGGGCAGATACTCCTTGTCTCTGGAACCGGCACACTGCAGCATCACCACTCGTGCATGCTGCCATTCTTCCCCATTGCCGTTTTCAAGAGTCGCTTCAAAATCAGTCTGGGTCATGACTGTATCAAGGGTGCCCAGACCATACAGTTCCGGGCGCGCCTCTTCAGCACCGGTTGCGACAAGAATCGCCCCATGCTTAAGGATTCTGGTTGCCCCTGAAGGAGTCATTATTTCCGTTTCAAAAGAACCGACAAATCCTGATTGTTCCACTACTTCACTGGAAGTGAAGATCTTGATTCGATTATCGACTGAAAGCTTTTCTTTCAAATCAGTCAGGTATTCATCAAAAACCTGACCATCGACACTGCGCTTCAGTTTGAGAAGCTGCCCTCCAAGTTCAGCCTCCCTCTCTATAAGCCAGACACCATAACCTTGACGGGCAACTTCTAAAGCAGCGGTCATTCCTGATATCCCGCCGCCGACTATCAGTATACGGGCATCAACATCAAACTCCAGTTCCTGCAGCGCTTCAGCCGCAGCTGCATTAGCCACGGCCATGCGTGTCAAACGTTTAGCCTTTTCCGTTGCCAGTTCCGGTTCTGTAGGATGAACCCAGCTGCACTGATCTCGGATATTGGCCATTTCAAAGAAATATTTGTTAATTCCGGACTCCTGGAGAGTGGACATAAAGAGCGGTTCATGGGTGGACGGTGAGCAGGCGGAGGTGACCACCCTGTTCAAACGATGCTCTTTAATAATTTCCTTCATCCGTTCCTGGGAATCCTGAGAACAGGTGTATAAAGGCTTATCCGTATACACCACTCCGGGAAGCGTCTTGGCGTACTCCATAACAGCATTAACATCAACTACCGAGGCAATATTAGTGCCGCAGTGACATATGAAAACTCCGATCCGCAGCTCCTCTTCCTCACCAATCTCTCTTTCTTCAGGTAGTGTTTCAGCAGTCACAAGACTGTCTCTTGCTTCAGCCAGATCTGCAGATGCAGCCTCTGCTGCCGCAGACGCCTCGACCACCGTTTCAGGAATATCCTTTGGCCCGTTTATGGCCCCGCCTGCAAATACTCCCGGCTTTGATGTAGCCAGCGGGCTGAAGTGGTCCGTCACTGCAAAACCGTACCTGTCAAGTTCAATCCCGAGTGTTCCGGCTAGCTGCTTCGTCGACTCGGAGACCTGCAAACCGACAGAAAGAACAACCATATCAAAAACTTCAGATTGCCTCTGACCCGATTCATCAACATATCTCAACTCCAGATCACCCGTAACAGGGTCTTCAAAAACCCTGCTGACCATGGCCCGCACAAAGCGAACATTATGATCCTTTACACGGGTAATATAGTCGTCAAAGTTTTTCCCAAATGAGCGCATATCTATATAAAATATGGTCGGTTCAATGGATGAGTCGTGCTCCCGGGCAATAAAAGCTTCTTTTGCCGCATACATACAGCAGACCGAAGAGCAGTAGTCTCTGTCACAGGAATGATCCCTTGATCCCACGCACTGAATCCAGGCAATTTTTTTCGGGTGGGCTCCATCCCCAGGCCTGATCACGGTGCCGGAAGTCGGTCCGGAGGCGGACAGAAATCGTTCAAACTCAATGGAGGTGACAACATTTTTATAGAGACCGTAGCCAAACTCACCCCTTGTCTCCGCATTAAAGACCTCTATCCCGGGTGAAAAAATGACCGAGCCTATTTTGATCTCTTTCTCAGTCTCCACGTGAGTGTAATGAATAGCACCCACTCCGCAGATGGATTGGCAGGTTCCGCAAGCCCCGGTGTTCAATTTAACACAACTCTCTTCGTCTATGGTCGGTACACGGGGAACTGCCTGCGGGTAATGGATGTTTACAGGTTTTCTGCCATTGAGGTTCTCATTAAAACTATTCAGAAGCGGCCTGGGTGGTCTGTTACTGACACTGGCAATATCAAGAAATCCGGTGGGGCAGATAGTAACACAGCCACCACAGACCTGGCAGATATCAACTCCTGCCTCGATTCCCTCTTCAACCATTTTCAAAGCGCCTATCTTCATCACCTTGTCACAGGTGACAACACAGAGACCACAGCGAATACAGTTACCATCCTGGTCTTCACCCAGTTCTTTGCTAATGGCAAGCGATCGTTCATGCAGAGCTGCACCAATACTTTTTTCAAGTTCCGGTGCATTACTCACTTTAATCGCGGAAAATTTTCCGGGGCAGGCAACAAAACAGGCTCCGCAGCCGGTACATTTATCTTCATCAATAACAGCTTTCTGTTTTTTCTCCCAGACAATGGCATCCTGCAGACAGGCGCGAAAGCAGAGACCACACGCTGAGCAGGCCTCCTCTTCAACTGCAAAAGTCCACTTGTTTGATGACGACGGGCTGACAGGTCTACTTCCTCTGATACTGTTTTTCTCCCTGGCACGCAGTTTTTTCTTTTTCTCTCCCTCAACAGGAGGTTCAGTAAAATACGATCTATGCGTGACAGGACAGACCAATTCACACAGACCACACCCCGTACAACTCTCTACATCTACATACCGGGCATGGCTGACAACGGTTGCCGTAAAGTTGCCGGCCTCACCATCGAGGTTTTTTACATCGCTATGGGTGAAGAGCTCAATGTTCTTATGACGCCCTACTTCCACTAGTTTTGGAGAAACAATACACATTGAGCAGTCGTTTGTGGGAAATGTCTTATCCAGCTGGGCCATCTTCCCTCCAATCGCAGGAGAACTTTCAACGAGATACACTTTGATCCCGGAGTTGGCAAGATCCAGAGCCGACTGCATACCGCTTATGCCACCGCCAATAACCATTACAGCGCCTGTTGGTGCATCTGTTTTATTTGGAGAAGCTTCCATATTGACAGTCATGCTGAATCCTCCGTGGTCACGGAATCAAAATGGTGCATGAGAACTTCCGGTGAAACAAGATGCACCTTCTGCTGTTTCTTCGGATAGTGCC
>JAOZLO010000012.1:15397-18166 GCA_029934775.1 Desulfocapsaceae bacterium | reverse complement strand
TCTTTCATTGAAAGTTAATGGCATAGAGGACTATCTGGATCTGGAACTGGAGCTTGGCCACATCTGTGACACCTCAGATATCGACGGAATCATCCATTTCTTTCCTAAAGGCAATGCCTGAGTAGTTATCCTAGAACCGACTTTTCTACAGATCAAACCCAGAGAGATATGACAGCCAGCTCTACTGATATTCCACTCAACACCGCAATCGACAGACATGTGCACACAAAGTTATGTTGTCATGCCAGTGGTGAAATGGAAGAGTATGTCCTGGCCGCAATTCAACAGGGTCTTGATGGTGTTATCTTCCTCGAACATATGGAAGAAGGTATACGCGGTGCCGAAAGAACATGGCTGACAGAGGATGACTTCGACGCCTATTTTTCCGAGGGAAAAAGGTTACAGCGAGAGTACAGAAAGCGAATATCTATTGGCCTTGGTGTTGAATGTGGCTACAATCCAGACTGTTCACAAACACTCATTTCAAGGCTTGCCAGACGGGACTGGGACGAAATTGGCATCTCATGTCATTTTGTAAAACCACCTGGCTGTAAAGAGCACCTCAACCTTTTCAGTAGAAAAGAAGGTACTCTGGCAAGGGTCAGGGATTTCGATCCAGAACTGCTGCTTGATATCTATTTTGAGACCCTGCTGGAGGCAGTTACTGTACTCCCGGGAACTCAACTTTGTCACTTGGACGGAGCCCTTCGTTTCCTACCGGAAATACGTCTTACAGACAAACATTTCGAAAAAATAGACCAACTGCTTATCGCTCTCAAAAAAAACCTGATGACTCTGGAACTAAACAGTTCAGGAATAGCTATCAGGGGGGAACAGTTTCCAACCCGTTCTATTCTGAAAATGGCAATCTCCAGGAACACCCCTCTGGTTTCCAGTTCTGATGCCCATAAGCCTGAAGAGGTAGGACGATATTTTAACCAGTTGAAAGAAGCTGTAACCCGAACTTCTCTCAATTTAGCTGGCAGGTAACCAGCCAGCCCCCATTCGCCGTATCACATTAAATCCACCGGGCAGGACCAGGCTGTTTTTACGTCCGACAAAATCGAGAAACACCTGAATTTCAAAGGATCTCGACCCGGCATTGCAAAACAGTATCAAGGTTTTATCAGTCGGCAACTCCTCATATCGATCCCGAATTTCATCATACGGCAGAGAGATCCACCACGACTTTCCAAAATGATCAACAAGAGGTGCTGCTTGTTTTACATGCCGTACATCAAGGACCAGCCAGTCCGGCTGGCTGGCCGGATCATCCATATAACTGTAAAACGATTCCATGGAAATCTGCCGCATCCGTCTTTCGCAGAGATTATCGGCGACATAAGCTGCTGCGTTAATACCATCAATTGCACTGGAAAATGGTGGTGAATACGCCATTTCAATATTACCAAAATCGTCAATGGAAGCTCCACTGCAGAGAGCTACTGCAGCAGCATCAAGCCTTGCAGAAAGGCCATCGTTCATTGGACCGACCCCCTGTAACCCCAGCACTTTCCTGGTTCTGCGATCAAAAATCATTTCCAGGCATATAATCTCCTGGGTGGGGAAAAAATGGGCACGATCAGAGGGAGAGGTAAGGGATACATCGGCATCAAACCCTTCAGCAAGTGCAGTCTCCAGACTTAAACCGGTGGATCCGACACAGAGCTCAAAAGCCTTGAGTATGAAACTGCCCACCCCCCCTTTAAAGGTGCTTGGAATACCCGCCATATTATCAGCTGCAACCCTGCCTTGCTTATTGGCCATACTACCAAAAGGTGCGTGAAATCGTTTTCCCGATACAAGATGACATACCTCAATACAGTCTCCGGCGGCATAGATATCCGGATCAGAGCTTTGCATCCTCTCATTTACGACTATTGCGCCTGATGCCGCAACATGCAAACCTGCATCCCAGGCCAGCTGTGACTGTGGCCTCACTCCTGCAGCCATAATCACCATATCCGCATCGAGATATCTTCGAGACGTCCTTACAGCAGAAACCTTACCGTCAACAACAACTATCTCTTCAGCCGCTTCCCCCGCAAACACATCCACATTGTTTTCTTTAAGATGCTTCTCTAAAATGGTAGCAAGTGTCCAGCTGATGGTTCTCGGCAGAATATGATTCATATACTCCACCAGTGCTGTTTCCACCCCCCATAGGTCAGTAAGAGCTTCTGCCATCTCAATACCAATTGCACCGCCGCCAATAACAACTGCCTTACTCACCTGTCCTCTGGCAATTCTTTCTTTAATCGAGATCGCTTTATGTAAGTCACTTACTGTAAAAACGCCATCACCATCACTTCCTGGAATCGGCAGTGTTATTGGGTAACTCCCTGTTGCCAGCATCAAAACATCATAACTGACATTATTCTGCAAGCCGGTTGTTAAATTTTCCAGCAAAACACTTTTGTTCCTGCGATCAATTGAAAGGGCACGGGTTGATGTCAATGTAATGACACCCTTGGTCTTTTCGAAAAAATCCTCATCCCTGAGTGCATGATAACTTGTGGATCTCAATTCTTTTTCATCTGACACGTCTCCTGAGATATAATAAGGAATACCGCAGCCTCCGTAGGAGATCAGGCTATCCTGATCAACTATAGTCACCTCAGCATCAGGCATGAGACGTTTAACCCTGCAGGCAGCCTTGGGACCGGCCGCAACCCCGCCAATAATGACAATTTTTTTCCCCATTCTCTGCTCCATTCTCTTCATATATTTATAATAACACTATCTCTTTCCGGTTTTTGCTACAGTAAT
>JAOZLO010000012.1:0-15387 GCA_029934775.1 Desulfocapsaceae bacterium | reverse complement strand
TATATCGTAACTGCTCACAGGGCACCGCATCTTTCCGCGGTCATGCCTGCTTACGTATGACTTATACGCAGCACAGGCCGGCCTGCAAAAATCTACGGCACTCTGTAAACAGTTACAAGTACGGAGGTTAGCGAAGTTCAAATGCTTACCCCATGAGTAGCTACTATATATCTATAAAAAAACTCAATGTTGTCCGGTTAAGATTTCGAAGTCTACGCTATCTGCAGTCACAGCGAAAAAGTACAATCAGTGAGGCCGTTTTTAAAACCATGCAATTTTCTAACGCCTTACAAAAAACACTATCTCTTTCCGGTTTTTGCTACAGTAAGGTATTCAAGACAGAGCCGGTGACGTTTGTCAAAAAGGTGAAAACCGGCCATCCAGATTGCACTGATAACACCGAATCCGGTACCCGATGCTATTAAAAACATGATAAGAATCTGATATTTCACAGCCTCAATCGGAGGCGTTCCTCCAAGGATCTGCCCCGTCATCATCCCCGGAATACTGACAAGCCCTGCCGCCGCCATGGAATTTATAATCGGAACCATGCCGGTTCTCATGGAATCTTTTCGAATATCACTGCTTGCCTCCTGCCACGTCTGTCCCAGCAACAATCTCTGCTCCACAATGAATCTCTCTTTATGAAACTGATCAGTCAGGCGATCAAGAGCAAGGGACACCCCGGTCATAGTATTTCCAAGCAGCATGCCAAGAAGTGGTATCGCGTATTGCGGGGTGTACCAGGGGTCTACTCCAATTATCACCAGCAGAGCCAGAAATGATACAGAAAAGGAAGAAATAAACATTGCTCCCGTTCCAATCACATATCCTATGACACCTTTAAGTCGAATATTTTGGCGGGCCAGCACCTCTCTCCCTGCGGCAAACAGCATAATCATCGACATAAATACCACCATGATCAAGCTGCTGTCAGCGAACAGGTAGCGCAAAACAACCCCTATAAACAGGAGTTGAGCTGTCATACGACAGCTGAATATCAGGATTTTCCACTCCAGACCAAGACTCAGGAAAAGACTCACCAGCGACAAGACACAGACAAATATTGCTGCTATACCAAGATCCAGCACGCTCAACGCTATAACATCCATAGCTTCTCCCGCAACTCAGTTACAGTCAATTTACCTGTTTTTTTCAACCAGCACGGTTTTTTCCATACATAACTCTCTGTCGGTCATACGTTGCAGCTGCTCCGGGTCATGACTGACCCACAGTACAGACGCCCTGTTGCGATGCAAATACTCGGAAATAAAAGCTTCTACCAATGTGGTGTGGTAGCTGTCAAGAGAAGAGCAGGGTTCGTCCAGTAATACGACTGAAGGTGTATTGCACAACCCACGGATAAGAGCCAGCCGCTGCTTTTCCCCGGTCGACAACCGGCTGACCTGCCACTGAAGTACATCTTCAGAGAAGCCAACGGCACCAAGTTTTTCCTTAAAAGATTCAGCATGAACCATTGCCTGGAAATGGTCCCCGACATTGTTATACCACCAGAGTGGCTCCGCCGGAATCATCGTTACCCTGGAACGCCATGCAGGTGCATTAAAAACGGTACTGCAAACTCCATCCAGAAATAATTGTCCGGTGTAGGGGATAAGGTCGGTCATTGCACGGAGCAACTGTGTCTTTCCTATACCCGACCTGCCACTCAACCCGACACATTCCTCTTCTTTAAGCACAAAAGAGTAGGGACCATTAATTAAAAATTCCAGACCCTCAACCCCGAAACGACAACAGTCATTTTGGAGGGGGGATATTGATAGTGAAAGTTGTACCATTACCTATTTCGCTTTTTACTGAAATTTCCGCACCATGACTATCGATTATATTCTTAGTTATAGCCAACCCCAGACCGGTACCCTTATTTCTATCGGTAAAAAATGGTTTAAAAATCTGGGACATTTTCTCTTCAGAGATGCCAACGCCACTGTCCTGGAGAGAAAACTGAGTGATCCCTCCGGGAAGGTTATGTGTACTCACCTGCATAGATCCGTTCTCTCCTATAGCCTGGAGGGCATTGACAAATATATTTAACAGCGCACGATAGAAAAGGTTTTTATCGAGATTACATTTTTGCAGATCAGGGGCCAAATCTGTTACAAGCTCAATATGTTTCTGTTTTAATTCCGAGCCGATAAATGAGAGGACATTACTCACGATAAGGTTAAGATTATATGGTTCAAAATTCAGTTTCTGAGGTCTGGCAAAATCAAGAAACTCAACCACAATTGAGTTCAATCTGATGGTTTCATCGACAATAATTTTAGCAAGATGTTCATTACCGGGAGCAATTTTTTTAATCCTTTTGACAAGAATTTCTGCAGTACTCCTGACTATACCGAGAGGACTCTTTATTTCATGTGATACCGTCGCAATCATTGTCCCCAGGTGAGCCAGCCTTTCACTCTGATTAAGCTTCTCTTCAAGTCTTAATCTCTCCATTGCCCGTTTTTCCATTTTTTTACCAGCCCTGGAAACAATTGTGCGCAATACAAGAAAGAGGATTGCCATAACCACACTTGAAACGATTATAATTCGCCCCTGCAACCTGATAATATTGGAGTAGCTGTGATTGAGGTTTTTCTCAATTTCAATGACCCCCATAATAAGAGGCCCACCCTCTCCATCCTGGCGTACCTGTCGAAATGGAATAAATGTTTTCAGCTCACATCTGATATCGCCGACTATATGAAGAAGGCTGAACACATTACCACTGTAGGTAAGTCGAGAATTTGGTGTCCCTTCCAGCGCCTTTTCATATTCTTCCCTGCCCATTTTTTTTTTACCAACCAGCTCTGGAACTGTTGAATAGGAGATAATATTACGACTCGAATCGTAGATGGTGACGGAATCTATTTTCAACCCCTGGGTAACCCCTCGTATTATCCCGTCAAGCAGCTCAAACTGCTCAGGATTACTCAGGGCTATTCCACCATACCGGACAACGGCAGGGAGTACAAAGCGCCTGAACACCTGCTGATTCAAGTTTTCAGCGAGCAACAGGGAATATTCCTCATTCTGATCCATCATCACCTTTCTTGCATTATCAGAAATTATCCAGGAGAGAAACAGAGTAAAAATCAAAATCACTACAAGGCTAGAAAAAGAAAAATACTTTACAAGCTTAAAAGGCCGAAGTCCGGCTTCAAGCTTCTGCCTTTTTGAAGAATCAAGAATCGAATTCGACTGGGGGGGGCTAACCATGACACACACCACACTTCCTACATTCCAAGGTATCACAGGGTTCACTTTTCTTTGCTTCAAAACCCTTTTTATACTCTCTCCACAGATAACTCTGCTTAATGGAGTGATCAATGATTGACCAGGGAAAATAATCAGATTCATCAAAACCGCAAAGAGCATATTGCTCTGCTGTAAGCCCTTTACGTTTCATCGCCTGCTTCCATGGTATTCCATATTTGACCATTTCCAGGAGAACATCGGCCAGTTTCCTGTCTCCTCTGGCAAGTACAGCCTGAAATAAAACATTGTCCGGTTTGTCATGATTTACATGAACATTTGAATAAATGCGAAAACCTTTTTTTAAAATGTTCAACCTCTTTTTTAATTCACCAACTACCTCTTCCCTGTTTCTATATTCCCCTCTTGGCAATTGTTCGCTGACGCCGAAAGGATGAAATTGAAAAGGTGTCCAGGGTTTTGGAGTGAAGCAATTAACAGAAATCATAATTTCGCAGAGTCGACCACGCAGACGGCCAATCGGGTCAATTTTTTCCTTTATCTTCTCCACAAGTTGAATAGCCTCGTTAAGATCTTCTTCGGTCTCGGTTGGCAAGCCAATCATAAGATAAATTTTAAGCTTATAAATACCGGCTGTTACGAGACGTTCTGCAGCACGAACAATATCACGTTCATCCAGTCCCTTGTTTATAACCAGCCGCAGTCGTTCTGAACACCCATCCGGTGCAATTGCAACACTCTTCAGGTTACTTTTTGCAAGAAGATCGAGAAGAGAAGGAGACAATCTATCCGCACGAAGTGAAGAAAACGACAACGCACAGCCGCTCTCTCCAAGATATACAGAGAGGATATCAAGTTCTGCAGTATCTGCCATTTCCATGCCGAGCAAACCCACCCGGGATATGTCACCTGACCGTTCGGCAATCCCAGCAACAACAGCATCACCATCCCACAACCTGGGAGGGCGATAAATAAATCCCGCAGCACAAAATCGACAGCCCCTGGAACATCCTCTACCAAGTTCAGTAAGAAAGAGATCAGAAAATTCCGCCAGGGGAGAAAGCAATTGTGAATGGGCAGCCTTACTGCATCGATCCAGGAACACTTTTTTTATCCGGCTCGGCAGTTCCCGTACAGCCCGATGTTCTGTAAGATGACCATCATTATAGACAGGAGTGTAAAGCGCTGGAGCATAACATCCCTCATATTGCATGCTCACTCCGTGGAGAATTTCAAGCCGCTTCCCCTCTTTAAATTCCCTCACAAGATAATCCGTCACTTTTTCGAGGAATGGTTCAGCTTCACCGATAAGAAACAGATCAACAAAAGGAGCAAGAGGCTCTGGATTCATGAAAGTTGCAACTCCTCCACATATAACAAGAGGCATCCTGCCAGAAATTCGATCTTCACGATCTTTTGCCAGTGGCGAGATTCCTCCCTGACTCAAAATCTCTACAATATGAAGATAATCATGCTCAAAACTGACTGATATAAAAATAAGCGGAAACTGCGTCAATTCTCTACCGGACTCTACGGATAGCAGTGAATCACCTTTTTCAGGAAGGAAAAAACGTTCACAGACATATGTATCATTCTTGTTGAGCAACGCATAGACAAGCTGAAAGCCAAGACTGGACATTCCGACTCTATAACTATTCGGGTAGATCAAAGCGACTGGCTGCCGCCCTTTCCATTTCTTCAGAAAGGTTCCCCTTTCCTGCTCTAAAAAAAAATGCCGCCTGCTACCGACTCCAACAGATAGTTTTTTTCTACCGATATTGGTCTCCAGGGAAAATTTTCAAAGGCAACAAGATGTTAGGTTTCCAGGAGGCTGTCCGAGAATAGGCATTTTGTTCAAAAACGAGGAATTTTCAAAAAACAAACGCAGTCATATAGTTGATATTACGAGTATTGTTTTTTTAAAATAACGAAGAATTTGGGCAAAAGGGCATTCTCGGACAGCCTCCTAGTTTGCTTTCTTCCTTAGATATGTCGGAGTTTCCAGATAGTCGTCATTCCAGTTCAGCGGATTACCATCTTTTTCATCTGCGGAACTGGACGAACTCAAGTTATCAAACATATCAAAATTAGACCCGGGGAGAGGTGTCACTCTGGGGTGTCTATTTGGTGTAGCGGGGGATCCTTTAGTGACACGTTTCGGTTCATTATTAACCGGCTTCTTTTTAATATGCTCTTCTAATGGTTTAATGGTTTCTTTCTTACCTATGGTGTCTCCAACCCCTGTTGCAATAACGGTTACATGTAGCTCTTCGCCCAATGAATCATCATACAAAGCCCCAATAACAATCTTGGCATCATCATCTACTTTTTCCTGTATCATAGCGGACGCCTGCATAAACTCCGCCATGGTAAAACTTTCTTCTGTGGCTGAAATGTTGATAAGGAGGCCGCGAGCACCATCAATGCCAAAATCTTCCAGCAATTGATTATCAATTGCCTTTGTTGCAGCCTCTGTTGCCCTGTTCTCCCCCGTAGCACAGCCAGACCCCATAACTGCAGGGCCAACCTCCTGCATGACTGTTCGCAGATCAGCAAAATCTGCATTGATCAAACCGGGGACATTGATCAAGTCGGTGATACCCTTTACTGCCTGAAGCAACACATTGTCTGCCATTGACAACATATCTGCAAGCTTGCTGTTTTTCTGCATTAAGGAAAGAAGTCTATCATTTGGCACAGTTATAATCGTATCTGCATACTTATGCAGTTCCTGCCATCCCTCTTCAGCATTCCGGGCTCTGAATTTTCCTTCAAAACTAAAAGGTTTTGTAACTACAGCCACCGTCAAGGCTCCAAGTTCCTTACTTATTTTTGCCACTACCGGAGCTGCCCCTGTCCCTGTTCCTCCCCCAAGACCGGCAGTTACAAAGACCATATCACTTCCCTTCAGAATATTTTTGACATCTTCCAGGGATTCAAGAGCAGCCAGACTTCCTGTCTCAGGGTCAGCACCTGCTCCAAGTCCTTTAGTAATACCAGGGCCCAACTGAAGACAGATATCAGCTTTTGACTGGTTTAAGGCCTGTTTGTCAGTATTAGCTGCAATAAACTCAACTCCCTGCAGTCTGTTGACGACCATCGTGTTAATGGCATTACCACCACCACCACCAATGCCAATTACTTTTACAGCTGCCACTCCTTCTGATTCAGCCATTCTGAACGGCATGTCTTCCCCCTTGGTCTATTGCTTAACCCGAATAGATAAGCCTGTTAATTTAATATCTTTTCGCCCGATATCTTCGTTATACGAAAAATTTTTCGTATAACGAAGATATCGAACCGGTAAGCGAAGTATGAGACTCCGAGAATCCTATTAAATCAAAAAACTCATAGATCGGAATTTTTTTAAATCTTCTGTTTCTGCGATACTTGGCGAAAAACGCCATTTCTGATGGTGATGGACCTGCATGAACAGGAAGCAATATAGCATCTGCAGAATTTGACTTAAACAAAAATTTATACACTCACATCATTTTTTTAAGCCAGTCCTTCACCCTGCCTACAACAGTCTGCTCATGCCTAAACCCCTCACGATGCTTATTTCTCCCGAACATAACCAGCCCCACAGCCGTTGTACATCGAGGGCTGTGCAGGTCTTCAACTCGTCCTGTCACGCCTGCCGGATATCCTATCCTGACCGGCAGATCAAAAATCTGCTCAGCCAGTTCCACAAGATTCGCCAGTAATGCTGTCCCACCGGTTATAACTACACCGCCATTGATTTTATTTTTCTGCCCCGAGGCGACGAGCTCCCTGTTCATCATTTCAAGAATCTCAACTATTCTTGCCTCCAGTATGTCGACAAGAATTTTCTGGGTCACTTTTCGGGGTTCACGATCACCAACAGTGGGAACATCTACAACGAAATTTGGTTTAATAACAGAGGAAATGGCCCCGCCATAATCTTCTTTCAGCCGTTCAGCTTCCTGCAATGGGGTCCGCAACCCAACTGAAATATCGTTGGTAAGATTATGACCACCAAGGCCAACTTCACAGGTATGTCGAATAGTTCCATCACAGAATACAGCCAAGTCCGTAGTCCCCCCGCCGATATCAATGAGAGCTACACCAAGCTCCATCTCATCAGCGCTCAGAACTGCATTTGCTGAAGCAATCGATTCAAGAACAAGTTCAGCCACCTCAAGTCCGGCCTTATTACAACATGTTACGACATTATGCACTGCCCCTATATCCGCTGTAACGATATGTACATTAGTTACTAACCGCACTCCAGTCATACCCACAGGGTTTTGAATTCCGGTATGATCATCAACCATGTATTCTTGTGGCATCACATGAATAACCCGCTGATTTTCAGATATTTTAACCGTCCTTGCAGCTGCGATGACTTCATCAATATCGGCTTGTTTAATCTCCCTGTTATTGATAGCAAGAATTCCGGGACTGTTAAAACCTTTAATATGATTCCCGGCAATACCGACATAGACATAGACCGAACTCAGATCTACCCCTGCAGCATCTTCAGCTGATGCGACTGCCCGTTGAATTGAGCTGACTGTACTTTCAATATTTACGACAACTCCTTTCTTCAAACCCTGTGATGGTGCCGTACCAACGCCGATTATGGCAACACTGTCATCAATAATCTCTCCTACCACACAGCATATTTTTGTCGTACCGATATCAAGACCAACTACAAGTTCCCCGGATTCCTGGTTCATTGATCTGGCAGACTCCTCTTCGGGAACCTCGCAATCTTCATTATTCTCATTCATTCCTGGTCAACCTGATCCACTCTGTGCAACAAGCACTTTATTGTTAAAATAGTCCATTCGAATATATTCAACACTGGAGATTATCTCCTCACCACGCTCTTTCTTGTAAAGAGCCCGAAGAACACGTATAAGTTTTTGATATTTCTTCCTGGTGTCACCATTTCCAAAAAAGATCGGGAACGGATATTCTACCAGATAAACGACCAACTCACCTTCAGGATTCACATATATCTCAGAAACAGATTGAGTCGGTAAGTGTGGATCGTTTATCCCTACTTTCTGTAAAAAGAGCAATATTTCAGTTAATGCTTTATCCTTCAGCTCTACACTTTCTATCGTTGTCAATCCTGTTATAACTGGAAAATCAATATTTGCTCCTACCGGAACAGGCATGAAGGAAATACCTTTTTTATCAACGTAATATAATTGATCAGGTTCTGTATCCGTGGAGTGGAGCAGTGCAACAGGTACATGTTCCCCAATCTCTATTTCAACAGTTGATGGCCAGTTCCTTTTCACTGTTGCCCTGAAAACCCAAGGGTTTTTTTGCAGATCTCGTTCAATCTGTGCTGTGTCCAAGCCCATCATATTTGTCTGGTAAAGGACAATTCCTGCCAGTTCACGAAGTTGATCCCCGGATGTCACTCTGCATCCAGAGATAATAACTTCGTTCACCTGAAAAAAAGAAATAGAATCCAGCTTTTTTTCTAACCTTGCCCCGCCTCCGTAAAAAAAGAACGCCCCGGCCACTGCAATGAAAAAAACAGGCGTCATACATCTCTTCATGAGCCTAGTTTTTGTAACTGGTCGACTATATCCCTCGTTTTTCTTTCTTTTCTTTTCACGAAATATATGTCTGATCCTTGAGAATTTCCCGTTTTTTCTCTGCGAGTACAGTCCCTGCTCTCCGGGAACACCACGAAGCGAAAAATCTCCCGTCTGAAAACCTAACCCCGGTTTCTTCTTTCTAAAAAAAGACTCAACAATATTCCTGACAATAGAAAGTATCTTCATTATTAAATAAAATGAACTTCGGGTTCGAGATCTATTCCACAATTTTTTTTGACTTTTTTCTGTACACTATGCATCAATGCAACCATATCTGCAGCAGTTGCACCTCCATCATTAACGAAAAAATTTGCATGTTTTTCCGACACTATCGCTCCTCCTATTTTCAATCCCTTCAACCCACTCGTCTCAATCAATCTGCCTGCACTGTCATTTACCGGGTTTTTGAAAAATGAGCCAGCATTTGCGTAACCGCCAGGCTGATTTTTTCTTCTTTTTTTCTGAAGAATCTGACAGCGCTCTTTTATCTTTTCCAGATTTTCTCGACGTAACCGGAACGTAACCTTTGTGACGACAGCCTTATTGTCAAACATCGTATAATTGTTCCAGCATCTATAACCAAAATCCAGGTTCTTTCTGGTTATTGTCTGCTCCCCATCAGCAGTTGCAAGAGTAATACTTTCTATTATTGTTGATATCTTTTCACCCCAGGCTCCGGCATTCATAATGGCAGCCCCACCCACAGTTCCCGGAATACCACTGGCGAATTCCAATCCCGTAAGTTCCCTGTCCATACAAACGGATGAAAAATGGCTGAGACTGCAGCCTCCCCCGGCCTTCACCTCAACATTATCAGGGCTTTCTTCAAGGCTGGAGGAAATGGTTTTAAATTCTTTGCCTAATATCAATATCACACCAGGAAAACCGGAATCTTTTACCAGCAGATTGGTTCCCCTGCCGATAACCCTCCACTCTACTTTTTCTTTGACAAAAAAATTAAGCAGAAGAGGTAGCTCATCTCTCCTGTCTATTGTAATAATCGCACTTGCAGGCCCACCGATCGAAAACGAAGTATACCTGCTTAATGGACAATTCCACTCCACCGGATGCGAAACCAGAGTCGCTAGAGTCTCCTGCTGAGCGATATTCATGGTTTTTCTCCTGTCGATATTGCCAGAACATCCAGTAGATCTTCACCAACCTTGGCAATATTTCCAGCTCCAAGGGTCAACACAAGATCCCCTTCCCGGAGACAGGGTAACAGCTCTACCGCCATACTCTCAAGCTCTTCCACATATAAGGTGTGTCTTTGACCATGTTTTCTGGTCGCCTCCAGCAACCCTACAGCTGTCACACCGTCAAGAGGGGGCTCACTCGCCGCATAAATATCAGTCATAACTAAAAAGTCTGCCTTATGAAAGCAAGTCTGAAACTCGTTGAACAAAGCTTTAGTTCTTGTGTATCTGTGTGGTTGAAAGAGAACGACCAGTCGTTTTTCCGGCCACGCATCTTTTATTGCTGATAGAGTTGCCCTTATTTCAGTAGGATGGTGCCCATAATCATCAACTACTGTTATCCCTTTACAAACTCCCTTTCTCTGCATTCTACGCTGAACGCCTTCAAAACTCTCTAAACCGGCCTGAATAGTTGTGAACGGCATCTGCAGTTCCAAACCAACACAAACTGCAGCCAGGGCATTGTATACATTGTGTTTTCCTGGAGGAACGATAGAGAGGGCCCCCATTACCTCCCCGTCACTTTTTACAGTAAAATGAACCCTGCCATCTTTAAAAAAGAGATTCTCTCCATAAACATCTGCCTGAGAGGTCAACCCATAGGTGATTGTACGTTTTCTTATTTTTGGCAGAATATCTGCAATGTTCGCGTCATCCAGGCAGACTATAGCACCACCGTAAAAAGGTACTTTGTCGATAAATTCCAAAAAAGTTTCTTTTATATGATCAATATTTCTGTAATAGTCGAGATGTTCAAGATCAATATTTGTTATAACTTCCAGAACAGGTGAGAGCCTGAGAAAAGAGCCGTCACTTTCATCAGCTTCAGCCACTAGAAACTCGCCCTGTCCAAGTTTAGCATTCCCCCCGAGCGCATCAACTTTACCTCCGATTACAATAGTCGGGTCCAAACCACCGTTTGCCAGCATCCAGCTGACCATGGCTGTTGTTGATGTTTTTCCATGGCTACCGGCAACAGCAATGCCATATTTTTTCAACCGCATCAATTCAGCCAGCATCTCCGCACGCTGGATAACAGGAACATGCATTTCAAAGGCTTTTTTTACTTCAGGATTAGAGGCATCGATAGCCGAAGAGGTAACAACAACATCAGCACCATCCACCCATTCGCCCCTGTGGCCTGTATAAATTACTCCACCAATATTTTGTAACTTTTCTGTAATAGAAGAACAGCTCAGATCCGACCCTGATACCTTATAGCCAAGATTCAACAGCAATTCAGCAATACCGCTCATACCGATTCCACCGATCCCGACAAAATGTATATGTTTAGTTTTTCTATGCATTTTCAGTTAGAAATATTGTAACTACTCATGGGGTAAACATCTGAACTTCACTAACCTCTGTAGGGTACCTTGAAAAATTCCCTTTTCGCCCAACATCTGCGTTATGTTCAAAATTTTATCCTCGGGATATCAACTATATGCCTGCGGTAAAATTTTTTCTCATGCCTTGATTTTGAGCGAAAATCTTAATTTTGCAAGGTACCCTGTACTTGTAACTGTTTACAGGGTGCCGTAGGTTTTTGCAGGCAGGCCTGTGCCGCGTATAAGTCATACGCAAGCAGGCGTGACCGCGGAAAGATGCGGTGGCCTGTGAGCAGTTACGAAATATTAATGGTCTCAAGGCAGCAGGCCACAATCTTTTTGGCCGCTTCAGGAAATGAAAGCTCCCTCATCGCGATTCCCATCATTTTCAGTCGTTTTGAGTCAGAGGCAAGATCATCTATACATTGTGCCAGAGCAGTTCCTGATAAATCTTTCTCTTGATAGAGCAATACCCCGCCTCCCCGTTCATAGTATTCACCGTTTTTGGTTTGATGATTATCAGCAGCATAAGGGTACGGAACTAAAATTGCGGGCTTACCAAGCACAGCGATCTCTGACAAAGTAGTTGCACCAGCTCGGGATACCAATAAATCAGCTTTTGCATATACACTATCCATCTGCTCAAAAAAAGGCTTCACTTCCACCTTTATCCCAGCTTTTTTATACAATTCCGCAACCTTTGCGGCATCTTTTTCTCCTGTCTGGTGTATCAGGTCAACCTTTGAAGACAGTTTATGATCTTGCAAAAGAAAAGCCTCTGTGACCAGATTGTTCAACATTTGAGCCCCCTGACTACCGCCAAGTACCAGCACCGTGAGTTTTCCCGTTTCTTTTACCGGTTTTTTGCTCTCAAGAAGATCAAGAATATTTTTCCTGACAGGATTTCCGGTGTGAACTGTTTTTTCAGCAGGGAAATAAATTTCACTGCCCGGCAAAGAGAGACACACCCGGTTTACTATCTTTCCCAGTTTACGATTCGCCAATCCCGGAATCGAATTTTGCTCATGTATCAGCGTCGGAATTCCGCAACTTTTACCAGCAGCAACAACAGGACCGGTAACATAACCTCCAACCCCCAAAATCATATCCGGGCTAAATTTTCTTATTATTCTCACTGCCTGGACATACGAATATGGAAGTGTAGCAACTGCCTTGAAAAGTTGTAAGATATTCTTTCCCTTCAACCCATAACAGACAATAGACTCATTACCAAAACCGTATGCCATGAGACTTTCTGTATCCATTTTTCGCCGGGTACCCACGAATAATATCTCGGTTCCCGGTCTCTGTCTCACAAATTCCTGAGCTGTTGCAACAGCCGGAAACAGGTGCCCTCCGGTACCTCCTCCTGTCAGTAACAACCGAATTGGTTTCCCTCCTCGAGCCACTTACCTGGTCTCCATTTCGTCTGGTTTTC
The DNA here is from genome assembly GCA_029934775.1 of Desulfocapsaceae bacterium. GTDB lineage: Bacteria > Desulfobacterota > Desulfobulbia > Desulfobulbales > Desulfocapsaceae > Desulfomarina. The sequence continues at coordinate 2,618 of JAOZLO010000012.1, read as the reverse complement.
GAAGCGCTTTTACTTCCTCCTTAAACACTCTCCCCCGTTGATCATATCCGGCGAACATGTCAAAACTGGAACAGGCGGGAGAAAGCAAAACGACGTCCCCCGCATCAGCGATTTCTGCAGCCTTTCCCACCGCATCTTTCATTGATTTCGCTCTGACAATATCAACAGTCTCCCCAAGAGCCTTCTCAATACTGTCAGAAGACTCACCTATTACAACCAGTGTCTTCACTCTCTCAACCACACTCTGGATCAAGAGACTATAGTCATCACCTTTATGACGTCCGCCCGCTATGAGAACTACCTTTTCTTCCAGTTGACTGAGGGCTGCGGCAACTGCCCCGGTATTGGTCGCTTTTGAATCGTTGTAATAGGTGACACCCCCGATATTTGCAACATATTCCATCCTGTGCTCCAGAGATGAAAATGTGTCCAGTACACTTTGAATCTGCAGCTGTGTACAGCCAAGACGCCTTGCAGTGATGATAGCTGGTGCACTGTTATAAAGACCTATACGATTTTTCAATGAAGTTGAGCCGAGACGGTATACTTCTTTTTCACCGTCTGCAGACAATACAACATCGCTCTCTGATATCCTACCCTCAAATTTTTTATCGACACCAAAAAACAGGATATCAGATACCTTCTTTTCGGATAGTCGTCTGCAGTCAGGATCATCACCATTGATAATGGACACATCACCATTTTTCTGACAGGAAAATATTTTCATCTTGGCCTCACAATATTTTCTAAAGCTTCCATGCCAGTCAATATGATCAGGGCTGACATTGAGCAACACTGCAACGTGAGGAGAAAAATCTCCTGCAGTCGCAAGCTGAAAACTTGATACCTCAAGAACAACAATATCATAACCCTTCGGATCACTCAGGTATTCAAAAAGCGAGGTTCCTATATTGCCACCAATAAAAACCCGCAATCCAGCTTTTTTCAACATTCCCCCAATAAGTGTGGTGACAGTGGTTTTCCCGTTTGTGCCGGTAACAGCAACTATCGGCTTATTTATCCGAGCATCGGCAAATGCCAGTTCACCGGCGATGGTTATCCCTTTGAACCGCAATTCATCTATCAATGGCGATCCAACACTGATACCGGGACTTACTATGACTATGTCTGCCTGAGCCAGAAACTCTACTGTGTTTTTCCCTCTCTCCCAGCAGATATCATCCCCATCGAAAGCATCTGTCTCCTGGACAATTACGTTTTCTTCCGGCCTGATATCGGAGACAAAAACTTCTGCCCCCTGCTGTAAAGCGTACTTAACAGCTGCTCTTCCAGATACCCCAAATCCCAACACAGCGACTTTAGCTCCGGGTAATATTTGAAGTTTATTATCCACTATCATAACTACTCATGGGGTAAGCATCTGATCTTCGCTAACTTCTGTACTTATAACTGTTTACAGGGTGCCGTAGATTTTTGCAGGCAGGCCGGTGCCGCGTAAAAGTCATACGTAAGCAGTTACCCACTATCTTAGTTTCAGTGTGGCAACTGCAAAAAGTCCGAGAATAATGGTAACAATCCAAAACCTGACAACTATTTTAGGTTCATGCCATCCTTTTTTTTCAAAATGATGATGAAAAGGAGCCATCAGAAATATTCGTTTACCATGGGTCATTTTAAAATAGCCTACCTGCATTATGACTGACAACGCTTCCATCACAAAAATTCCGCCAACTATAGCCAGCAAGAATTCCTGTTTAATTATAATAGCTATTGATCCCAGGGCACCTCCCAGAGCTAACGAACCGACATCCCCCATAAACATCTGTGCAGGAAAGGCATTAAACCAGAGAAAACCAAGGCATCCTCCAAAAATTGCACCACAGAAAATGGCCAACTCACCACTGCCAGCAACGTATGGCAGCTGGAGGTATTCAGCCAACACTACATGCCCGGCCAGGTAGGAGAATACCAGATAGACTGCAGCAGTGACAATGGTAGGGCCTGCCGCGAGGCCATCCAGACCATCTGTAAGGTTAACCGCATTGGACGCGCCAACAATTACTATAACTGCGAAGATCACATAAAACCAACCGAGATCAGGTTGAAAGTTTTTCAAAAATGGGATACTTAAATGGCCATCAAAATCCGGATGCAGAAAAATAAAAAGACCAACAACCGAACCACCAATTACCTGAAGTACAAGTTTCCCTTTCGCACTCAATCCTTTTGAATTCTGTTTTTTTATTTTCCTGTAATCATCAACAAAACCGATACCACCGTAAAACAGAGTAACAAACAATCCCAGCCAGACGAGAGGGTTGTCAAGACGCGCCCACAAGACCGTTGCCATTGTAATTGCAAAAAGAATTAACACTCCTCCCATCGTTGGGACACCCCGCTTTGCAAGGTGTGTTTCCGGGCCATCATCCCGGATTACCTGGCCAATCTGCAACCGACGCATCATGCGGATAAAAAGAGGTCCAAGAACAAGAACTATCAGAAAGGCGGTCACTGCTCCTCCAATTGAGCGCAGGGTAATGTATCGAAAAACATTAAATCCTGAAAAAACGGAATGCAAAGGGTATAGGAAATGATATAACATTTAGTGCCTTACTCCCTAATTCCTGTCATAAAAAACAAGAAACAGAGGAATGTAT
>JAOZLO010000187.1 GCA_029934775.1 Desulfocapsaceae bacterium | reverse complement strand
CCCGACTAGTCGGAAAACTTTCAGTCACGCTGGATAAGTACCTTGAAAGTAAATGAAACAGCCTAATTTCAAAATACACTCCTTGGTTTCTTGTTTTTTATGACAGAAGTGCAAGGTACTAATCTTGCCGAGTTGGATAATATTTTTGATGCTTGATATAAATATATGATTTCAGATAATTATAAACCTAACAGTTACAATTTCTAACCAAGCAGGAAATAATCTAATGAATATCGCTAATGGAATTACACCTCACCCTCTTTCTCCCGTTAACCAGACAGGGATCAGTGATGTTGGTCGCGCCAAGTCCGGTTTTGGAGAAATTTTATCTTCAACAATACAGTCCACAAATAATGCCCAGTTGGTCGGAGACAAGGCTGTTGAAAAACTCATGTCCGGTGAAGCGAAACATCTTCATGAAGTGATGATTGCTATTGAAGAGGCCGATGTCTCTCTTCGTATGCTGGTGCAGATGCGTAACAAAGCACTGACCGCCTATGAAGAGATTATGAGAATGCAGATTTGATGATATCGTAAAAAGGACTCTGTTACTCTCTATATTATATTTTAACTTTTTTAAAACAGGATTACTCATGGAAGCTGAAGAACAAATTGTTCCCGCGCCAGCAGAAACACCTGAGCCTCCAGTGGTTCAACCTGAACGAAAGAATCTTTTCAAACTTTTTCAGGATTGGCCTGCATCGAGAAAGATCGCAACGGGAGTTGTGCTGCTCGCATCAATACTGCTTTTTTGTTTTTTGATTTTTCAGGCGAGGACAGCAGATCATCAACTCCTTTATGCCAACCTTCCCACAAATGACGCCTCATCGATAACGAACTGGCTGAAAACGCAAAAAGTACCATATTCATTAAAGAATGGTGGCCGTGACATTTGGGTCTCAGCTGATCAGATTTACCAGACAAGGCTGGATCTCGCAGGCAATAGTCTTCCAAGGGGCGGCGGAGTGGGATTTGAGATATTTGACAAACAGAGTTTTGCTCTCACTGATTTCGTCCAAAAGGTCAATCATACCAGAGCACTCCAAGGCGAACTAGCCCGGACAATTACCTCACTTGCGCCTGTCGAGTCAACTCGAGTTCACCTTGCACTTCCTGAAAAGAGACTATTCAAAAATCAACAAAAAAAAGCCAAGGCCTCAGTGATTATCACCCTGACTCCCGGAAAGGAACTAGACCCAAGCCAGGTTCAGGGCATTATCCACCTTGTTGCCGGATCAGTTACAGGACTTGAACCCACTGATGTCAAAGTGATTAACTCCAATGGGATGGTGCTGGAGAGCCAGGAAAAATCTAACAAAAGTAATCTGATGTCTCTTGATATGCTAGCCTACCAGCAGGAAGTCGAGCATAGATTAGAAATACGTGCTCAAGATCTCCTCGATAAAACAATGGGTGAAGATCGCGCAATAGTCAGAGTTACTGCGGCACTTGATTTTTCCAAGATTGAAAAAACAGAAGAACTTTTCGACGCTGATGAGCCTGTAATTAGAAGCGAGCAATTGAACCAGGAGAGCAGTGGCACACAAACAACAGGTGGAATTCCTGGTGTACAGTCGAATCTTGATGGAAATTTCCAGGGACAGAGCGATTCAACTCCGCCTAAAAGTAGTAATTCGAGAATAACCAACTATGAAATTAGCAAGACTGTCAGTAAGATCATTATTCCAGTTGGCAACATTCTCAATCTCTCTGTCTCCGTGCTGGTTGCTGACCGTATGTTGATCGACGAAGAAGGCAAACCTGTATCTACCACCCCCCTGACGCCGGAGGAACTAAAGTCCATCGAAAGCATGGTCGGTACGGCAATAGGTATTGTGCAGGAACGTGGTGATATGATCAACGTATTATCAATGCCATTTATCGACACGGACACAACTTTAGTTGAACCTGAAAAACTTACACCACGTCTAATTTACCAATATATTCCTTTTATAAAATATGGTTTAATACTTCTAGGAGCTATACTGATTTATTTTCTACTGGTAAGGCCAATAATAAATACCATGAGGGGCGAAGTGCAGAAACATAACAAAACAGTGGAACAACTCGAAAAAGAACAGAGCAAAATTCAAGAAGAAGAAATGATCCCTCTTCCACCGGTAGATGATGCAATTACAACGCTTAAAAAAGAGGTACTCCACAATCATATACCCACTACTTTTATCGTAAAAAACTGGATACAGGAAGGGTAACTGATGGCAATAGAGACATTAACAGGGCTCAATAAAGTCGCTGTTTTACTTATCTGTCTTGGTGAAGAAGCGGCATCAAAAATATTTGATGAATTGTCCGACGAAGAAGTGGGACAAGTGACCAGAACAATGGGTTTGATAGATCATATTCCGATAAATATCAAAGAGAAAGTTTTTGCAAACTTTCATGAATCTCAAGACATCTTTGCAGGGCTGTTTGTAAAAGGGGAAGAATTCGCAAAGAAGGCAATAGCAGCCACTCAAGGGGAACAACGTTCTGATTTCCTGATGGATCAATTTGTCTCAACCACGGAATCAAAATCCTTAGAAACCATATCTTTAATGGCTCCTGGCATTGTGGCCGGTCTGCTTGAACACGAACATCCACAAACCGTAGCCCTCGTTCTTTCCACCCAGCATGTTGAACATGCCAGTGAAATACTCTCTCACCTTCCTGAGTACCTACGGACAGATGTGACATACCGTATTTCAAAAATAGAAAAGGTTTCTCCAGAAGTTATAAGTAGGATAGAAGATGCTCTAAATCGTGAGATTGGTTTGGTTTCGGGTAAAACACACAAAGAGTTAGGTGGCATTGATGCTGTCGTTGGTATCCTCAACCACATCAGAAACAATCTTGATGTTGAGATTCTTGAAACAATGGAAGAAACCGACCTTGAAATGGCGGAAGAGATCAGGAAAAGAATGTTCACTTTTGAAAATCTTGTCGCTCTGGATGGTAGATCACTTCAAATGATTCTAAGAGAAGTTAACAATGATTCTCTCACTATGGCACTCAAAATTGCTTCTGAACAGATGAAAGAAAAGATTTTTACAAACATGTCTATCCGTGCGGCAGAAATGATCAGAGATGACCTTGAAGCTATGGGTCCGGTACGTCTTTCTGAAGTTGAACTCATGCAACAATCTATTGTTCAGATTGCCATGAAACTTGATGAAGCAGGGAAAATTGTCATCGGATCCGGAGGCGGTGATGAGCTTGTCTAAATATTTCAAGCATTCAGATTCTTTTCAGCCTGAAGGAATTTTCAAAATCGGTCCGGAAAAAACTTCTGGCTGGAAAGCCTCAGTGAAAGATGACCGAGTCGATCAGTTCCAGACTGAAAAACAACTGGAAAAGAATACATTAAAACTGTCTCAACTACCCAAAGAAGAGGCCTCAGGTGAGGCCCTGAAAGGTGAAGAGCAGAAATCGGATTCCGACCAGACTCATGATAAAACAGGGGAGACAGAATCTTCCAGTGAAGCACCGGACCCTGCTAAATATGTTGAAATCTCAGAGATGAAGAAAAAGCTCAAAGAAGCGTATGAAGCCGGACTTCAAAGTGGAGTTGAAAAAGCTGAAGACGATTACGGTTCTGCAACAAAATCTCTCCTTACCACATGTCAACAACTTGATACTGTCAGGGAAGTTATCATCACTAACAGTAGCCGAGAGATTCAAGATTTTGCTCTTACAATCGCTGAAAGAATTGTCAGAAGGTCAGTACGGAATGATAACAGTACTATTATTGCAACCATAGATGAAGCGCTACAACGTGCAGTTAGGTCTGAAGAGTTTTATATCTATCTCAACCCAGGCGATTATGACATCGTAGTCGAAAAATCTCATGACCTCATTGCCGGACTGAGCGGTCTGAGCAACATAGTGATCAAAAAAGATGCTACAGTTGAAAAAGGTGGAGCAAAAATTGAATCAGACAACTGCACTATTGATGCTACAATTGCAAGTCAGTTTGATGTAATTCAGGAAGAATTAAAAATGAAAGAATAGAAACTGTTCGGTTAGAACCGATATCATGCCATTAGATGCTTCACATATAAAAAACCTTGAAACTATTAAAATTTGGGGAAAAATAACCCGCATTGTCGGACTGGTTGTAGAAGGGTATTGTCCCCATGCATCCATAGGTTCTCTATGCCAGCTCACTCCTGTGGATGGCGGAGATAATATCTTTGCAGAAATCGTAGGCTTCAAGGAAGGCAAAGCCCTACTTATGCCACTCGGTGATTTACGTGGTCTCGGTCCGGGAAGTCTTATCCGTGTAGTAAGAAACAGCGCCACGATCAAGGTAGGCAGTAACCTGCTTGGCAGAGTCATAGATGCAATGGAACAACCCCAGGATGGCTTGCCCCCTCCAATCCTTAAAGAAAAAATGGATCTCTACGCCCTTCCTCCCGGCCCGCTGGAACGACAAAATATTACTCAAACTCTCGATCTTGGCATTCGGGCAATAAATGGTCTCATTACCTGCGGAATGGGGCAGCGGATGGGAATTATGGCGGGTTCAGGTATTGGCAAAAGCATATTATTGGGAATGATGGCAAAGTATGCCAAAGCCGATATTAATGTAATAGCGCTTATTGGTGAGAGAGGCAGAGAAGTTAGAGAATTTATCGAAAGAGATTTGGGAAAGGACGGCCTCGCACGCTCGGTTATTATTGTTGTAACTTCTGATCAATCACCTTTGCTGCGTATGCGTGGTGCGTTTGTAGCGACAACCATAGCCGAATTTTTCAGTAACCAGGGAAAAAATGTGCTCCTTATGATGGATTCCGTCACTCGTTTTGCAATGGCAATGCGGGAGATTGGACTGGCAATTGGTGAACCGCCCACAACTAAAGGATACACACCTTCAGTTTTTGCAACTCTGCCAAAACTGCTGGAAAGAGCAGGAAGATTCAAAAACAGAGGTGCAATTACCGGACTTTATACTGTGTTGGTTGACGGTGATGATCTCACGGAACCTGTCGCAGACTCAGTTCGCTCTATTCTCGACGGTCACATCGTCTTGTCCAGAATCCTCGCTGCCAAAAATCATTTTCCTGCAATAGATGTTGTCAATTCAACAAGCCGTGTAATGCGGAATATCATCCCCTCCCGGCACCTGGAACTCGCAGGGAAAGCAAGAGGGGTTCTTGCCACATATGCAGAAGCTGAAGACCTTGTCAATATTGGTGCCTATGCAAAAGGATCCAATCCGAAAATAGATTATGCGATTAGCAAAATTGATTTGATAAATGACTTTTTGAAACAGAGTTATGATGAAACAACGACACTACAGGAATCTCTCAAACAGTTAGGAAACCTTCTAAGTGACAGAAGAGATGAGGCACCTCTGAAAAAAAATAGACGTGAAACTGATGCACCTTAACTTTTTTTCAATCCACCTGTATTCAGGTTCCTAGCTGTCTAACACCCATGAAATGAATTTCACAACAAAGCATGAAAGTTATATAGCAAGCAGAATGTATGACTTTCATATAAACCCCGATAAACGTGACTCTTTGCAGTACGACTCTGGGGTGGTCCAGGTGCCTTGGCGGAAATGCCTAACATTTTGATTTGAAATTAATTGCCTGTTTTCCGCAAAAACCAGGCCACCTGCAATAAGACACCTAATTTTTATGAAACCATTTCACCTTGACACTGTCCTTAAGTACAGAAAACGGTTGGAGGATTTAGCCATTGATCGTCTATTCGAGGCAAAACGGCAGCAGAAAATTGTCCGGCATAAGCTGGATGAGAACAACAAACACCTTGCCAATCTGATAGAAAAATCCGAACAACTGCAAAACGAAACTATTTCTATTCTGGATCTAATTAATTACGAGAACAGAATTCTTTTTGTTAAGAATACTATTCGTGCCGTTCAAAAAAAACTTGATGAAAAAACCGAACACACCAAAAGAGAGCAACTGAACCTCATTGATAAAAGCAAAAATCGACAAATTTTGGCAAGCCTGAAAGAAAAGCAAAATAAATTGTGGAAAGACTACCTCGATAAAAGAGAGGTAGCAATGCTCGATGAGAT